>JALWSU010000068.1 GCA_026993485.1 Thiotrichaceae bacterium
AGTGGACGGGAAGAAATGCTAGGAGCAAAGGGATATTGCATAAGTAATGATAATGGGCAATTACGTGTCTATGTCCATAGTGAAACTTGGAATGCTATTGCAACGACAGAGATTGTACCCGGACAAACAATTAAGGTTATAGGAATAGAGGGACTAACGCTGAAAGTTCAATAGTATTTCAGATAAATATTTTAGCCAAAAACCTCCGAGGTTTAAAAAACCTCGGAGGTTTAGACTAAAATTACTTCATTCTTCAGAGGAATTTATTATGATGACAAACTTCATTTTTGGTATCATTTTTATAATAGCAGCTTTCCTTTTCTACGCTATAAACATTATGCGTGAATATGAACGGGGGGTCGTGTTTTTTCTAGGACGCTATCAAAGCGTTAAAGGGCCAGGGCTAATTATCATTGTCCCCGGAATTCAACAAATGGTTAAAGTCGACCTACGTACCATAGTGATGGATGTACCGACTCAAGATGTTATTTCGCGAGATAACGTCTCAGTGAAAGTCAATGCAGTAGTCTACTTTCGAGTTATTGAACCTGAGAAAGCCATTATCCAAGTAGAGGATTTCCAACAAGCTACTAGTCAATTAGCGCAAACCACGCTACGTTCGGTCTTAGGACAACATGAATTAGACGATATGCTATCTAGACGTGACAAACTGAACCATGATATCCAAGAAATTTTGGATAAACAGACAGATGTCTGGGGTATAAAAGTATCAAATGTAGAAATTAAGCATGTTGATTTAGATGAAAGCATGATCCGAGCCATTGCCCGCCAAGCTGAAGCCGAACGAGAACGTCGCGCTAAAGTTATCCACGCTGATGGTGAACTGCAAGCCTCAGATAAATTACGACAAGCAGCAGAAATTCTATCTCAACAACCGCAAGCAATTCAATTACGTTATTTACAAACCATGAGTGATATAGCTTCAGAAGATAAGACTCACACTATTGTATTTCCATTACCAATGGATTTGATAAATCCATTGCAAGAATGGTTGCTAAAAAGTAACAAATAAGTACTTGGATTTTAAAAGAAGGGCAACAACCACAAGGGATTGCCCCATCTATCGTATTTCAGATAAAGATTTTGGCCAAAAACCTCCGAGGTTTTCAAAACCTCGGAGGTTTAAACTGAAATAAATTTTCTGAAATACTATATCAGACAAAATGTAACTTCTCAATAACTGTAGTTCAAATCAGTTTATTTAGATTTAAGTACAATTCATGATAGAACATTGGAATACCAATCTACGTTATGAGTCAGCTTATGATTTTCCCATACCCCTTGAACTTCTGGTAAAGGGAGCTAAAGAATTAACGGGTTTTATTCATAAACATATACGCCGTAGTTCTTCTCATAGGAGGAAAAAAACAACATGATGAGAGGACCAGATATACGTTCTATTATTACAAAAAACCTGAAAGAAGCTGGTTTGTCACTTGATGAAGATGGTTTGCGTGTTCAACCTGATCTATTTTCGGGGTGGCGTATTGTCGTAGTTTCAGCAGGGTTTGAAGGCAAATCACCTGATGAGCGGAAAAGTATCGCTCTCAAAGGACTTGGAGATTTACAAATTGAATGGTTAGAACTCCTCACACCCACTGAGCAGACTTGGAGTGGCCCTTTGCCATTAGATTCTGATTTGGAAAATTTACCTTTATGGCCTGAAGCTTTGGCAAGAGGAAAAATGCTTCAAGCCAACACGATTAAGTTTCCTTCGGAATTAGATGAAGATATTGAACTGCCTATTATCGCCACCTTTTATTCTTTACGCGGTGGAGTGGGACGTTCGACTGCCTTGGCTTACACAGCACACATTTTAGCGGCGCGAGGACGTAAAGTGGTTTGTGTTGATATGGATTTAGAAGCTCCCGGACTTGCCGCACTCTTTGGTAAAGAACCAGAAATTGGTGACAAATGTGGATTAGTGCCTCTTCTCGTTGCTATTGATAATAGTGAAGAACCTGACATCAGCAAACATCTGTTGCGTGTGAGCGAGTTTGATGATATTTATTGTTTACCAGCAGGAAAACCTGATGCCAACTATGCGCGTTTGCTCCGCTATATTGATCCAGTTGCTTGGTATCACGAAGAACGTAATCCTTTGCATTTATTGATGAAACAACTCAAAAGCGGATTACCTTTTACACCCGATGTCATTTTACTAGATGCACGTACAGGTATTTCTGCGCTAAATGGACCACTACTTTTTGATTTAGCAGATATATCAATTATCGTTTTTTTTCCTCATCCTCAAACTCAAATGGGTACTGCGGCATTAACACAAGCCCTATTAGCCGCAAAAACGCATCGTGATAAACAAAAATTTACACCTGAACCCAGATTTTTAGTTTCACCAATGCCAGCCAGCAGAGTGCCAGAAATCATGCAACACTATCAAAATCGGGCGATTGAATGGGTTGCTGATTGGTTGTCGGTATTAAAACCTACTGGTTTTACTGAATCAGAAATTACGCATTTTGTGCCTTATCGTGAGGCTATTGCTACATCAGATAAAATTCTTCAAGATAAAGAATTATGGCAAAATTATGAACCTGTTACTGAATGGATTGAACGTTTTCTGCCAACTTTACAAGCACCTACAGAAAATAATGAACTTGCCACTAACAAAGTCCCTATTTTACAAGAACTCCACTTTTCAGGAGGTACCGCAGAGCATCAGGAGCAATTTCTTTCTACCTTTGTAGAAACGGATTTAATCAAAAAAGCACTCAATCCTGCAATCCCCCTAGTTTTAGGACGCAAAGGAACTGGAAAAACCGCAATTTTTCGCCGCCTCAAAGAAGATAAGAATCGTTTATCTATCATCATTTCCTCACCTTCGGCTCTTAAAACCGATCGGAGTTGGCTATTGAATGCTGAAGGTTTTCGTAATCTTGAGAATTTTTTTAGCGAAATTGGTGCCGATTGGCGACAATTTTGGACACTTTATACTGGAATTGCCTGCCATTTTGGAAGAGAAATTTCATCAAAACCCAATCCTGATTCGACATTTATCTTACCTGATTCTTTAGCAAGCGAACTGGAAACCGTCAAACTAGTCAAAGCATTATTGGAAATCAACAATTCTGGATTGATCGCTAATAATTGGCTAACACGTCTTGATAAGGCAGCCTCTAAAAATACCCTGTTACTTTTAGATGGACTTGATACAGGCTTTGGCAGTAGCGATGAAGATCGAAAACGTCGGCGTAATTCATTGGAAGGACTATTTGCTTTTGTCACAGAACAAGGTGATCAGTTACAAAATCTACGTTTTAAAATTCTACTCCGCGAAGATATATGGCGTACATTGAATTTTGAAAATAAAAGCCATTTTTTTGGGCGTTCCGTTTCTTTAAAATGGCAAGAACAAGTGGATTTAATCAAAGTAGTCATCAAACAAGCTCTCCAATCCCCTAAATTCAAACAACTCAAAAAACTGCAACCAGTTCTTTCGTTTGAAACCCAAGTAGATAATTGGAGTCAACAAGAGGTATATTCAGCTTGGAATTTATTAGTTGGAGAACGTATGAGAGGTGGTAGAACCGCCTTTACTCGAAATTGGCTTTGGAACCGCCTTGCTGATGGCAATAATGATCAAAGTCCCCGCTATGTACTACAACTCCTACGCGAAGCAGTGTCTTGGGAAAAAACCGAGCAGGAACGAAATCCTTATGAACGTAGTATTGTGCGCCCACGAGCAATGATTGAAGTATTTCCAATCATATCAGAACAAGCCGTTGGTGCATTGCGCGAAGAATTTGGAGAATTAGAACCACTGATGCAACGCTTGACAGAAATTGGATATACACCTACGAATGCGGACGACCTTAAAATAGAGAATAGCGTTGTCAATCTTGCCCGTGAAATTGGACTTTTAAGTATTTATGAAGGTACTGAGGAAAACGTTAAACGTTATAAAGTGCCAGATTTATTTATGCACGGTTTAAAAATGACACGTAAAGGACAAAGGTAGGTAAATATAACCGCAGCTCAGATTTATTAGTAATGTGCTTTGGGAGTGCAAGGTTAACTTGCACGTTTCTGTTCAAGTGAACCTTGAACTCCAAACTAAACCAGCGTTTCATAACACCAAAGATTGGAATTATTACCTGCCGTTACCGCTCAAGTATATATATTTTTCTTGACATCGCATTTTGACTCTGTTATCCTGTGTCACAACTGAGAACTGGATGGGTCTCGTTATTTAGTCTGCCTACTAAACTAAACTGTCTCCTTATCAGAGACTATGCAAACGAACTTATACCTGTCCCCCTTTCTCAGTATCCTCTCTTTATCCCCCCGTGCGACGGCAAAATAATATGAATGAAGCCCAAAACACTAACACGCTTATCAATCAACTACTCAACGGCGATGCACAACTTTCTCCTGAGCAACATGATGCCTTTTTAACTCAGGATCGCTCCCTCTATGCAGCCTTGTTACGTTTGCCCAATTTGCCTGCCAAAACCGCTATGGCGATTATCCAACGATTGTTAGCTGTTACAGAAATTACACAAGGGCAAGCTGTATCAAAATCACAAAAACAACAAGAAGATCGTTTAATTCTGGAGCTTTTACCTAATTTACCTGTCAGTTCAGTTTTGCAAGGATTTTTACAACTAGTTAAGCGGAGAGTGAATAATCAACGTACTTCTGGTTGGATTCGTGCCTATATTTTTGGTGCGCCACAATTGGAATCTTGGGCAGTCACTTATCGCCAAACTTTGAGAAAGCTCATTCGTCACGCACTAGGTGCGCCAGTGACGCAAACTTGTACACATAAATTTCTTTTAGAAAAACCAGATAAAAAGACTAAAGCTTATCTACAACGCTATGTGTTACGCTATGCTAAAAATGCAGCTTTAGTACAAGATGTGTTTTTATTCCTGTTTGGTAAATTGGAACAAAGCCAATTTAGTTTGCTGAATACCTATCTGGAAGCACGTTATGATATTGAGGCTGGTAAAGGTTTACCTTTTAAAGTTTTACGCGGTATTGCGGGTACATTTCAGCCAGATATTTCTCAACGCCATCTCCGCCGTCTAGCAGGAGGAGAAAAATTAAAACGTGATGTAACCAAGGAAGTAGATGGCTCATTAGTTGGAAAAATTAAACAATATTATCAATCAACTACAGATATTAGCCATTTAAATAAAGCAATAGAGGCTGAAGCAGCGCAAATAGCAACTTGGGATGCTAATGTTTATATTCTTGTGGATGCATCCGCATCTATGCAAGGATTTGGACACCGCGAATATAATAATATAGCAATTGCCATGGGGCTTTTAAAAGTATTTCAAAAGCGTATTCGCCAAACTGAAATTGGTTGGATTGGTGCAACTCCGAAAGACAATAACGCTTTTCCTCAGCCAGTAGGAACAACTGCTTTAGCACCAGCCTTAATTAAGGCAGTTCAAACACAACCAGAATTAATTATCTTAATATCAGACGGTTATGAAAATGTCGAACAAGGCGATACGCCGATGATATTAGCAGCACTGAAAAAATTAGGAATAAAAATTCCGATGCTACATATCATTCCCGCCTTTACCGAACGTGAAAAAATTGCAAATCGGCAACCATTAGTAGGTTATCCGACTTTTCTCGAAACTGGGCAACGGGGCTTTCTTTCTACTTGGTTACGCATACGCGCTCATTTAGAGCCTGAATCACTTTCAATGCTATTGCGGCAAACGCTCTCATAAGGAACTTGGTATGAAACTAAATGTTTGGAAATCCTTTAAAAAAAAGAACACTGAAATGCCTAGTTCTCTAGGAAATTTACTGAACAAACGAGAATGCGGTTCTGCTGTACGATGGGGGCATTTAGAAATGATTCCCTTATTTGGCAGTTCAACTGCTGCTGGAAGCTTTGCAGCACCAGAAGGAGCAATTCGCCTAACGAAAGTGACACACTATGGGCAAATGATATTAGAAAACCAAGCTAAGTTGCCAACTATTGTGCCACTGCATTTAGGTTATTTTCAAAATGCCGCCCAAAATCATGCCATGTGTGTATCCGCACTCTTAGATGCAGGCGAATCTAGGGAATTTAAGGATGCTTGCTGCATTCAAGCAGCACAAGGCGGTTATATCCAAGAAGCTGATGAACGTTTTATCATTCTCCCACAACCGCTACGCAATAAAGCCCTTGCCTTACGCGGAGAAGAAAATTATTCTAAATTGTGGGGAGATATTAGTAGCTTTAATAAAAGTCTTGGGCTAAAAAATCGGGGACATTTAGATGAACTAAAACGAGCCTATCAGCCAGAATTATTGCGAACGCTTTATCATTTAGAAGCAAGTCCTGAACAAACTGGAGCCGTATTCTTATGTAATAATACCGTTGTTGGGATTGAACTAGCACCAGATGCCAATTTTTGGAATGATTTACATCGACCATTAGTAATGTATTGCTATGCGCCCTTACGCTTAATTAATGAGCTTGCTGGAATAAAAGCTTGGACTGGAGAAACTTTAGCGATAGAAAAGCCTACGGGAATAAATGATATAGAATCTGCTTGGATAGAATTAGTCGCGCGTCGTCAAGAAAGAATCAATGGACTTATGAATCAATTAAAGGCGTTACCAATCAAGAATATGAAAATAGATCAAGAACTGGGACAAAATCAACTATTGACGATTGATATAGATAATTTTGTTGGACAGATTGTTTTACAAGATAATCAAGCCGCTTATGTGTCGCTATCGAGAATTGTCTGAACTGTGATTTATGTGATTGATTCTGAGATTTAATAGCTGATATAGCGTTTACCAATTGCATAAAATACAGCTCGTAAACCTGCCAGGTTTTTAAAACCTGGCAGGTTTGTACTTACTGCCATTAAGTAAGTTAAGCCTTAAAATCAGACCTCCGAGGTTTTTAAAACCTCGGAGGTTTAGTCACAGTCCTTGGGATAACTATAAAAATTTCAGTATTAGCTTAAACAAAACCCCAATTTCTTCAAATTCGACTTTATTACCCATTTCTTGAATAATCATGGGAATACCTCTCCCTAATCCATCAAAATAGCGCAAATTATCCAAATATTTTACTAAAAAAATATTACGGGGTGCTGAATTACCATAACGAATTTTATTCAAAGTTAAACTATTAGGTAATTGCCCAGGTGATGTTATTTCTAAACGATTCTGAAATAAATATACTGTTATCTTACGAGAACTAAGAGAATAATCTCGATGCGCTACAGCGTTGACAATAGCTTCTCGGATAACTTTCAGGGGAATTAGAATATTTTCTTGGCGTTTATTTCCTTCTATATGGGAGGAAACTGGTAAAAATAATTGGATTAAACCAACAGTTTTATCAATGATTTCAGGTAAAGTACCACTGATTTCTTTTTTATTGATTAAGTCAGCTGTAATTTCTGTACCTTTAAATACAGCAAAGGTAATCGCAGCTTGTGGCAAACGCCGTTGAGGTTCTTTGCCAAATAACAATAAACCACCAACTGTCGTAACAAATTTTCCCTCATATTCAGTTAATATATCAGCATTCTGCAAAATATTTTCTTGTTCTACAGATTCAAGAGCAGTGAAAGGAATATTATAATAAATTTGATAATAAGTTCCTATGTTGCTTAAATCTAAGTCTTTAACATTAGTATTAACTACTGGAGAAATATCAAAATGCACTAATCCAGCTTGTTGGAATAAACGGCTTAGTTCTTCTTTAGTCGCAGTACGGCTAGTAGAACCTACACGTATCCAATATTTACCATCTATAGTTTGATAAGGTTTGTCTATGCCTTTTGGAATTGTTACAACAAATACAGTTTTATCTTGTATTTTGATTAAAGTACTTTGTAGATTCAAGGCTGGAATAATATTATGACGAATAATATTCGCTAGCCATTCCTCAATATTAGGTTTAGAAATACCAGTGATTTTACCATCATTTTCAACGCCAATTAATAAAGTTCCTCCTTGGTAATTAGCAAATGCAGTGATTTCTTTTGCAACTCCTTCAGGGCGTACTGTAGCAGATTTAAATTCTACTTGAGAATTTTCGCCTTGACGGATGAGTTGTTCTAAGATATTTTTGGTTATTTGCATGATATAAATTGAATAATTATATGGAAACTATACTCAACACCTTCACAAATTTAGCTAAATATAAATTTGTCGAGCTTGCTTGGAGTTCAAGGTTACCTTGAACAAGTTTAACCAATGGTATTTTACTCGTTTACTC
>JALWSU010000069.1 GCA_026993485.1 Thiotrichaceae bacterium
GTGAGGCATTTAATTATTAAAAGCAATTAAATCAATTATTAAAAAACTTATGTATAAACATAAAGGAGTACGCTGGAGCGTGGGAACGATAGTAACGAGAATAATAAACATGCTAAAATCAACAAAATTTAATTTTTTCAGTAATAAAATCTAACCAGCTTTATGAATACCTATTTTTTCTACGATTTAGAAACCACAGGCTTAAATAAAACATTTGACCAAATTTTGCAATTTGCCGCAATTCGCACAGATATGGCATTTAACGAAATACAGCGGTACAACATTAAAGTTAAATTACGCCCAGATATTATTCCCTCGCCTGATGCCAGCATTACGCATCGCATTTCTATCGCAGAATCAATGCAAGGCATTAATGAATTTGAAGCAATTTCACAAATACACCGACTAATTAATCAACCCAATACCATTAGCATCGGCTATAACACCTCAAAATTTGATGACGAATTTTTACGCTTTAGCTTTCATCGCAACCTATTGCCACCCTATAATCATCAATATAAAAACGGTTGTCGTCGTATGGACTTACTGCCAATAACCAATATTTACTATCTCCATAAAAGAGAAGTATTAAATTGGCCAGAAATTGATGGCAAACCCTCAATGCGATTAGAGGAAATCAGTGAAGCTAACCAACTAGCTACTGGACAAGCCCATAATGCAATGGTTGATGTCGAAGCCAGTGTTGAACTCGCACGACGATTTTCCTCAACCGCACCAGAAATATGGCAATATTTAAGCGGCTATTTTGAAAGAGATATAGATGCAAAGCGTATAACTGAAATGCCACTCTCATTTCAAAGCATTGCCTGTACTAATCGGATTGGTTTAATGATAGGCAACGAATACGGTTCAGAAAATAATTATCAAATTCCCGTTTTACTCATTGGCAATTCTATTCCTTATCCAAAGCAAAGCTTATGGTTGCGCTTAGATCAACCTGATTTATTTGATATACCCGCAGAAAAAACAATAGTTATTCGGAAAAAATACGGCGAACCGAATATCATTTTACCAGCGCATCAACGCTATTGGGATACATTAAGCCAAGATAGGCAAGGTATTGTTGAAGAAAATCAAGATTGGCTACAATCCCATACTCAACAGTTTCACAAAATTATCCAATATCACCGCAAATTTACCTATCCCCAAATTCCAGATTTAGATATAGAGGCTGCACTGTATCAAAGAAAATTTTTATCCACCCAAGAATTAAACTTATGCCGTGAATTTCACCAAACCAAAGATTTAGCTAAAAGAGTAGAAATTCTGCAAAAATTTGAAGAGATAGAAATGCGTCAATTAGCAAGCCGCCTACTCTGTCGCAATTATCCTAATGATAACTTACCCGAGATGCTAACCAAAGATTTTGAAGATTACATGTCTCGTGTCAATCCGAAAAATGAGGATGATGCCTACCAAGATCACAAAGGCAATAAACGTACTACTCCTTTACAGGCATTAACAGACATCAAAAAATTGAAAACTGAACTGGCATTAGACAAACAACAGATTGAATTACTTGATGAACTGGAGGGATATATTAAAAGCTATTTTGGAAGGGATTAGCTAAGTAGGGGGCTATTGCAATACACCTTTAGCTAAACACAAAAAAAAATCAAAAAGGATTGATAGCCTCAGAGGTGAGACTTTATTTTTAGATGAAATTGATGAGATAATTTTTAACTTACAAACCAAGATAATTATTGATTTCATAAATAAATGTTTCGTAAAATTACCTTAGAAAACTTAGCAGTTTTCCGAAAACTGGAATGGCAACCAGATAAATCATCTATTAACCTTATTATTGGCGAAAATGATACTGGTAAGACACATCTTCTAAAAACCCTTTATGTGATTGCCCGTAGTATTGAGGAATACAACAAAAGCAAAGGGCAATTCCAATCATAATCTTGGGGAGAGAGACTTGCCAAGAAATTACTGTGGACATTTCAACCCACTAATTGGGAACTCAACACGCTTATTAGTCAAGGAGAATCCCTGCTTAAAGTAGAAGCTAATTTTTTCAATGAAAATATCTATTTCACTCTTGGAAATGCTAATAAAAACAGCTTTTCAAAGTTCAGCGAATTAAATTGCCAATTTCCAGAATTTAACGCCTTATTTATTCCAGCCAAAGAAATTTTGACTAGTTATGATGCCATTGCAGCAACTCGTGAACAATTAGAAATTGCTGGCTTTGATGATACTTATTATGATCTCATCAAAGCACTACGTTTACCAATGACAAAGGGAAAAATTCAACCAGATTTGCAAGCACTGACTTTTGAACTCGATAAGATGATAGCAGGTAAAATTTTGTTTGATAAACAAAACTTTATTTTTAAACGAGCGCATGAAGAGTATGGAATGTCTCAAACAGCCGAAGGTGTTAAGAAAATCGGTATTTTAAGTACCTTGATTCGTAATCGTCTTCTTAAACTAGGCACAATTTTATTTATTGATGAACCTGAAACTAATTTACATCCAAAATTAATAATTGCCTTAGTTGATACGCTATTTCTTATGGCATCAATGGGTATTTCAATTTATTTAGCTACCCATAGCTATTTCGTACTTAGACGCTTTGAATGGTTAGCTCGAAAACATAATGAATCAATTGGTTTATATTCTCTGTATCGTACCGAAAAAAACGGAGTAATACCTAGATATTACAACCTAAAAGATGGAATGCCATCAAATCCAATTATAGATGTGTCCCTTGAACTTTATGAACAAAATGTGCTATTGGATTTTTAGTGATGACAGTGAAACTGGAGCTTGGGAACGAGTAACAAAAACCTGCCAGGTTTTAAAAACCTGGCAGGTTTGGCTTAACTTAAGGGCAGCACTTGAGCGTATGGTTTAGATTTTCGATGCTGGCGCGAGATTATAATAAACAAACAAATATATATCCGCCTTGAGATTTAGCCCAAGGCGGAAAAAACTTCCACTCCAATTAAAAATTAATCAACCCGATAATTAGGGGCTTCTTTAGTAATAGACACATCATGTACATGGCTTTCACGCATACCTGCTAAACTGATACGCACAAATTCTGGTTTAGTACGCATTTCATCCAGTGTATGGCAACCAGTATAGCCCATGCTAGAACGCAAGCCGCCTAATAATTGATGAATCACATCAACTAAAGGCCCTCGATGTGGTACTCGTCCCTCAATGCCTTCAGGAACTAATTTATTACTATTATCAACATCTTCTTGAAAATATCTATCTTTAGAACCTTGCGACATTGCGCCTAAAGAACCCATGCCGCGATAGGATTTATAAACGCGTCCTTGATAAAGTTCGACTTCGCCAGGGGCTTCTTCGGTGCCTGCAAATAAACTGCCTATCATTACTGAATGAGCGCCAGCCGCAATCGCTTTGGCAATATCCCCTGAATAGCGAATCCCGCCATCTGCGATAACTGGAATACCCGTCCCTTTCAGTGCTTGTACCGCATTATCAATCGCCGTGATTTGTGGTACTCCAACGCCAGCAACAATGCGAGTTGTACAAATAGAGCCAGGGCCTATACCAACTTTTACAGCATCTACACCAGCATCCGCCAAAGCCTTAGCCGCTTCAGCAGTTGCAATATTACCCCCAATTAGTTGTACATCAGGATAATGCTGTTTAATCCAGCGTATTTCATCTAATACCCCTTGTGCATGTCCATGTGCAGTATCAACAACAATTACATCAACATTTGCCTCAATTAAGGCTGCTATCCGCGCTTTAGCATCTTCTCCCGTCCCCACTGCTGCCCCCACTCGTAAGCGTTGATATTCATCTTTACAAGCATTAGGATTATCTGTTGCTTTTTGAATATCTTTGACAGTAATCATGCCACGCAGTTGAAAATCATCATTAACAACTAACAGTTTTTCAATACGATGTTGATGTAATAATTTTGCGATCTCATCACGACTAGCACCTTCTTGGACAGTGACTAAGCGTTCTTTTGGTGTCATAATACTAGATACAGGACCATCATGACGGGTTTCAAAACGCAAATCGCGGCTGGTGACAATACCAACCAGTTCTTTATTATCAACAACGGGTACACCAGAAATTTTATTTGCATGAGTTAAAGCTAGCACATCTTTAATACTGGTATTCGGTGAAATGGTAATGGGATCATTAATTACACCACTTTCAAATTTTTTGACCATTTGTACTTGACGTGCTTGTTCTTCAATAGTCAGATTTTTATGGATAATACTTATACCGCCTTCTTGTGCTATGGTTATAGCAAGACGCGCTTCACTGACAGTATCCATTGCTGCCGATACTAAAGGGAGATTTAGCTTAATCTCTCGTGTTAATAGTGTATTTAATTTAACCTCTTTGGGCAAAACCTTGGAATGGGCTGGAAGGAGTAAAACATCATCAAATGTGAGGGCTTCTTGAGTAATACGCATGATTAAATTTCCGTTACAAACAGTCTGAACCTTGATTTTAAAGGATTTAAAGGATTTAAAGGATTTTTTTTTTAGAAAATCAATCAAATCCTGTAGAATATAAACTAAAATCCTATAGTCAAGACCTCAAAGGTTTCAAAAACCTCAGAGGTCTAATCTACAATTCATTTTAGTAGGAGTATCAACAGTGAAATTAAAATTTCTTCAACAGGTGGGGATATTTTTCATTACCATCATGGCTTATGCTAGTCAATTGACTTATGCTGATAGCCAAACCCAAATATCTGTTATCAACTTTTCGAGTAATGATTTTCTCTCAAAGCAACAAGAACAGATGTATAAATTTTTAGTGGCTGAAATTGCTGGATTTCGTGGTCACAAAGGATTAGCTGCAAGGTATTTTATTGATTTGGCTACAGAAATCCAGACCCCCTATTTAGCTGAGCGTGCCACAGAGGCGGCTTTATACGCACAGAATTATAGCATAGCTATCAAAGCAGCGAACCTGTGGGTTAAGATTGCGCCGAAAAATCCCCAAGCTCGTCAAATTTTGGTAAGTTTGTTGTTATTAAAACATGATTCTAATAAGGCACTGAAAAATTTAGATATTCTGCTTGAAAGTCTCAAAGACAAGCCTAAGCAACTTCGTTCTGCAATAACGATGATAATAGAACAACAACAGGATCGGGCACATGCTTTAAAAATTATGGCAAAAATGTTGAAAAGACTGCCAAAAAATCCAGTTGTCTTGTTGACTTACTCACGCTTATTATTGCAGGACAAACAATTCGAGCCAGCATTGAAAGTGTTGCGTACTCTTTTGACTCAATTTCCAGATCATAATGAGGCCGTACCTTTGTACGCTTATATTTTGGAAAAACAAGGTAAACCTAAGCTAGCTTTATATTGGATGAAACAAGCTTTACAACGCTATCCAAATAAGCCCGATTGGCGTTTAGCGTATGCGCGTATGTTGGCTGATGCGGAACAGTTTCAGGAGTCGATTCAGCAATTTAAACAGTTATTATCTGAAAATCCTGAACAAAAAGAAGATCTTTTATATGCCTTAGGGATTTTATCACTACAAGTAAACCAATTGTCAGCGGCAAAATCGTATTTTTTGCAACTTATCAAACTTGGGAAACGAGTCAACACCAGCCGCTATTATTTGGGGCAAATTGCACAAGAAGAACAAGATTTCAAAAAAGCTATTTTTTGGTATAAGCAAATTGATAAAGGTTCAAATTATTTAAATGCACAAGCACGAATTGCTATGATTTTGGCTAAACAAGGACAGTTAGATAAAGCTATTGAGTATTTACGAAGTGTGCGACTTAATCATCAGGAAGATGCGATTAATTTGATGATCTTGGAAGCAGATTTGCTGGATGAGCATAAACGTTATAATGAAGCTATGGAAGTCTATAATGCCGCACTAAAATTCGAGCCTGAGAATACTGATTTGCTTTATATGCGTGCAATGATGGCGGAAAAACTGGGCAATATAGCTTTATTAGAGCAGGATTTACGCCGTATATTAGCGCTAGATCCGAAAAATGCTGACTCGCTAAATGCCTTGGGTTACAGTCTGTTAGAACACACCAACCGTTATCAAGAAGCATATCAACTGATTAAAACAGCTTTAGACTTAAATCCGTCCAGTTATTATATTTTGGATAGTATGGGCTGGGTATTATATAAACTGGGACAACCTGAACAAGCTATTTCATATCTACGTCAAGCACTTAGCCAACAAAATGATCCTGAAATCGCAGCGCATTTAGGTGAAGTTCTCTGGGCTACTGGTGATACTAAAGCCGCTAAAAATATCTGGAAACAAGCACTTAAAGACTTTCCTGATGATAACAAACTGCGTGAGACAATGGAACGTTTTTTACAACTAACTCAAGGAAAATAAAGGCGTGAACCTAAAGAAGTATTTCTTTATAGTAATACTACTATTATCGGCTTGCGCCCAATTGCCACCTTTGCCCCCTATACCAGCAAGCCAGCTAAATTCATGGCGTTTAACTGGTCGTCTGGCAATTTTAACTGGACAAGATAGTTGGATTGCGAAGATTTATTGGCATCAACAAGGTGCAGCTTATCAAATCCGTTTAAATACTCCCACTGGTGAAGGTGCTTTACTGATTCAAGGGAATAAGAATGGAGTAATGATACGCACTGCTGAGCAGAAAACCTTTGCAGCAGCTACTCCTGAAGAGTTAATTCGGAAAGTGTTGAAACTAGAAATTCCTGTGAGTAATTTACAAGCTTGGATTAGAGGTTTTCCAGATCCAAATTCTTCTCCAGAATCATATAGTTTTAACCAAGCTCGCCAATTACAGTACTTACGACAAGCTAATTGGCGAATTAAATATGATAGCTATATGAAAGTACAGGGAATTTATTTACCTAAACAACTCGTAATCGAGAATACGCGATTTCAGCTAAAAATAGCCATTTCACATTGGAATATATAGCTCCCATTCATTTATGCTAACAAACGACCTCCGAGGTATGGTTTTCCTCGGAGGTCTGATTTTAAGGCTTAACTTAATGGCTTTGTCCAGCTAGGATAGGAGGGAGCTTCACTTTTCTTAACAATTAATTATAAGAATAAATAATAGCAATGTTTGGTTTCAATAAAAACAAAGATAACACACCCACAGACAAGCCAACAACTGGCATGTTTGCTCGCTTAAAGCAAGGCTTAAGCCGCACTCGTGAAAATTTAACTGAAGGACTAGCTAACTTATTACTCGGCAAAAAAACCATCGACGACGACTTACTTGAAGAAATCGAAACCTTATTACTTACTGCCGATGTAGGTGTTGAAGCTACACAAGCCTTGATGAATGATTTAAATCAACGCTTAGAACGTAAACAGCTTCAAGATTCAGAAGCCTTATTTCAAGCTTTACGCGAAAATATGCAAGCCATCTTGCAACCAGTTGAACAACCATTAATTTTAGACAATAACACTAACAAACCTTTTGTCATTTTAATGGTAGGAGTTAATGGCGCCGGTAAAACTACAACAATTGGTAAACTTGCAAAACGCTTTCAAGCTGAAGGGCGTTCCGTAATGCTCGCAGCCGGTGATACATTTCGTGCTGCTGCCGTTGAACAATTAAAAGTCTGGGGCGAGCGTAACAATGTAACTGTAATTGCTCAAGATAAAAGAGCTGATTCCGCTTCAGTAATTTTTGATGCCCTGCAAGCAGCAAAGGCACGAAGAATTGACGTACTTCTTGCAGATACTGCTGGACGTTTACATACGCAAGGCAATCTAATGGCAGAATTACAAAAGGTAAAGCGAGTTATGAAAAAAATTGACCCCGCCGCACCTCATGAAACTATGTTAATTATTGATGCCAGCATTGGTCAAAATGCCCTGATTCAAGTAAAAGAATTTCATCAAGCGATAGGGCTAACTGGTTTAACCGTGACAAAGTTGGATGGTACTGCTAAAGGTGGGATTTTATTTGCGGTAGCAAAACAAACTGGGTTACCAATTCGCTTTATTGGTGTTGGAGAACAAGTTGATGATTTGCGGACTTTTGAAGCCGCTAGTTTCGTCGAAGCCTTGTCGAGTCAAACCGTGTAGAAACAATTGCACATAGTATTATACTTAAAAAATTGCACTCTCGTTCCTGCGCTGGAGCGCAGGGCAACCACAAGGGATTGCCCCTACACAAGGGCAACCACAAGGGATTGCCCCTACACAAGGGCAACCACAAGGGATTGCCCCTACACAAGGGCAATCCC
>JALWSU010000070.1 GCA_026993485.1 Thiotrichaceae bacterium
ATTATTGTCGCTAGTGCTGGCTATTAGGGTCATTTCAGGAATGGCTTCTCGTGCTTCTGGAGTATGTCGCCAATTTGGATCTATTAACTCTAAAGTAGTTTCAGCCTTATCACGAATTTCGGAATTCTTATTAATCAGGGCGATGACAAGATCAGGAATTACACGTTTTGCACCATCCATTTTCCACCATTGTTTTGCAATTTTCTTTAAAACGCTATCAGCGATTTTACGGATGTTATGATTTTCGCTACAAACTTGTATTTTGATCAGTTCAGGAATAGCATAACGCGCTTCTTTGCTTTGAAACCAAAGTGGATCAATTTGCTCTAAAATGCTTTCAGCGGTAATACGTACTTGACTATTTTGATTCGCTAGTGCCTTGGCAAAATAAGGGATAGTTTTATGAGCAGCTTGATGTTGTAACCAATGAGGTGCTAATTTATCTAAGGCGGTTTTTGCCACTTGACGAATATCACTTTGGCTATCGACTAAGGCTTTAATCAAGCAACCAACAGCACTACGTGCAGTTTTGCTGGCATACCATTGAGGATAGATTATTTCTAAGGTGGCGGCGGCGGCAGCACAACGAGTTGGATTCTTATGCTGTTCCGCAATTTTGATAATATAAGGAATAATCTTACGCGTTCCCTCCCTTTGTCGCCATTGGGGGTCAACTTTTTCTAAGTAAGTTGCGGCTGCATGGCGAACTTGTTGATGTTGATCTGTTAAGGCGATTACTAAAGGTGGCACTACTTTTAGTGAACCTTGTCCGATTTTTCCTAAAGTCTCAACTACTGCTTTACGAACTGGTGTTTGATCTGAACCTAAAAGTTTCACTAGCTCTGGGATAACTTGGATTGCTTCCTCAGTCAGTCGCCATTGCGGTTCAATTCTTTCTTCTAAGGCGATTGCTGTAGCCCAACGAACATTTTCATCACTATCAGCTAAAGATGTTACCAATACAGGTATTGCGTCTTGTGCTGCTGGTCCAATTTCTCCCAAAGTTTCAACAATAATCCGACGTTTTGCAGCAATTTGATTGGTTTTTAATGCTTCGATTAAAGGATTGACAGCCGTGGCGCCAAATTTTACTAATGCTTTAGCTGCGATTTTAATATCTTCTTCAGAAGCCTCAGAAGAGGCGCAGATATTTCCTAGTTCGTAAACGGTTTTACCACGTCCTTTAAAAAAAAATAGGTATAAATGATTGACTTGTTCTAATACATAAAAACTAATTACTAATCTAAAAAATACGGCTAGTGTCGCCAAACCTAGACCCATTTCGACGCTATGCAATTGCCAGTTAAAAATTTGAAAAGCATCGCCAAAATCTATAGTTCGCAAAATATTATCCAATGGCCATAAAAACCAATCACGAAAATGCCAACCTTGAACAATTGCGACTATAACAATTAGTATAATGGATAATATTAAGCCCCAAAATGTTAAATGCTTTAATAATGCTAGTTTAGTTCTTAAAGATTCAATCAAAGAATTGTGACTAGAGGAATTTTGATTGGTTGAAAAGTGTTTATTGATAAAAACTAAAATGCCACCAAAGAGAAAAATATCTACAATCATGTGCATACTAAAAATTCCTAAACCTGCTAATGTACTTTTATGAGTAATATTCTGTAAATGAATATGATATTCACCCAAAAAATCCAATAAGTCCACAGCTCGCAGCACATGCGCTACCACTAATTGAATCCAATCGAACCAACGGGGTTCGATGATATAAGAATAATTTTCATGACCCAGTACGTCGTAAATTAAGACAAATAAACGAGCAAATAAAGCTAATTGGAGAATATTAATCAAAAGGATACCCCAATTAATTGTTCCTTGATGAAGTAAGTTTTTTAAGGAAATAACAAAATTAAGCCCAATTAGTAAAGTTGTAAGCCAGAGTAATATTATGTTTTTGGGGACAAAGAAGGTCATTATAAAAAAATATATGCCCCCCAAAAGCATGATTATTATGCTTTTGTCGAATGAGTTGTTTTTGAGATAGTTCATTGTATTTTGTGGATTTATATTAGACTTGTCCCAGCCAGCCCCCACCCATCCTGCCAATCTCTTATACACAAGGGCAACCACAAGGGATTGCCCCTACATCATTGTTTGTAGGGGCAATCCCTTGTGGTTGCCTTTTGAGGCGTTTCAATATTAAACGCAATGAAATCAATTGTTTAAAAACTTATGTATAAGAGAGTGCCCATCCCGCTGGGAGGGAGCTGCAAATTTTGATTCAGACAATTATTTTTTAAAACCGCCAACAAACCACAATTTAATAGTCTTATCATCACTAGCTGATGCGAGCATACTCCCATCGGAACTAAAGGAAAGTGATCTAACCCAATTATGATGCCCTAACAGGGTTTGCAACACTTTAGCAGTGCTAACTTGCCAGAGTTTAATCTGATTATTCTCGCTGCCAGAAGCGAGTATGCTACCATCTGGGCTAAAGGCAAGATAAATCATATTGTCTTTTTGCCATATTGTATTGATTTCCCCACCAGTGCGGAGATTCCAAAATTTTAAGGTGTGATCTTTACTGATAGAGGCGATTGTTTGGCCATCAGGACTGAAGGTGACAAAATTTACTTGGTTATTATGTCCAAATAGGGTACGCCGATAGCTGCCAGTGTAGGTATCCCATAAGATAAGATTCCGATCCCAACTACTCGAAACCAGTATGAGGCCATCGGGACTAAAGGAAAGGGATGTAACGAGCTGCTTATGGCCTGTCAGTGTCTGTAATAATTCTCCTGTATTAACATCCCATAATTTGATTGTTTTATCATTACCCGCTGAAGCGAGTATGCGTCCATCAGGACTAAAGGCGATAAAATTCACCCAATCTTCATGCCCTGTGAGGGTGTATAATAATTTTCCAGTGCGACTATTCCAGAGTTTTATTGTATTGTCATGGCTGCTAGATGCTAGTTTGCTACCATCGGGACTGTAGGTGATACAAGCTACTTCATCTGTATGTCCCCTCAAGGTGCGCTGTAACCTACCTGTATGAATATCCCAGATTTTAATTGTTGTGTCACTGCTTCCTGATGCGATTTGACGACCATTGGGACTGAAAGATACGCTTCTAACCCCACCTCTGTGGCCGATAAATGTGTACAAAAGAGGGCTTTGTAGTCTAACAGATATAGTTTTTGCAGTTTGTAGATTAATTTTCTGTTCATAAGGTATAAAACCCTCTTTTTCTACCCGCACTGTATATAAGCCAATTGGCAGTACTTTTTGAAAAGGAGTAGAACCATATTTTTTACCATTAATGAAGAGAGTATCATTATTAACATTAGAACGTATTATCAATGGTATCTTTTTAGGTGGTTTAGGTTTTAATTTAATATTAAGTCGTTGATTATTTTGTAGTTTTATTTTAGTTTCATAGCTAATAAAACCGTCTTTTTCTACCCGCACTGTATAAGTATCTTGTGCTAGAGTGAGTATAAGTGGCTCCATGCTTGTAATGGTTCCAGAATTTTTTCCATTGATGAATACTGTACTATCATTAATATTTGAAGTGATTTCAAGTATCGCCGTTTTAGGTACTTCAACTTGCTGTGGTGGTTTCACTGGTTTAACTGGTTCCACTGGTTTCACTGGTTTCACTGGTTCCACTGGTTTAACTTGCTTTTGCTGCGGCTTATTTTCAGCTGTTGATGAAACTATTGGTGCAGGAGTATTATTATTTTTAGTTGGAGTTGGTTTTGGTGGGGAAAGTGCCCAAAATGTTATGCCGGTTGCCATCAAGATAACAACAACTACTTCAATATGCTTGGAAAATAGCCACTTAAAGCCTCTACTAAAGGACTTTTGAAAAGAAATAGAAGTTGATTTAAAATTTTTAGAAAGGGCTTGAAACTGCTTCGATGAAAAAGACTTAGGTTTGTTAGTTTCTAATGGCGGGATTTGTGACAGTGGCATTTTGCATATTTGTTGAAATTTTATTCCAAGTGATTTTAAATGGGCATTCTTATGCTGAATTAAAAATTGCAAAAACTTAGAACTATCGGGGTGTTCAAAATCCTCTTTGCGTAGCAAAATACATTCATCACCGCCATTATTTTTGTCCCATAAACTCGGATCAATACTGAGGGAAACTAAACTAATATAAATGACCCAAGCAGAAAAACGATCAATATCTGCTCTAAAATCGGTATTTGTTCTCGATGGATGTTGATAATTAACATGTCCTAGTTCATTACTTTCTGATCCTTTAAGGCTTGGAACAAACATACCATCGTAATCAATCAATTTCAATTCATTATTATCAACCAGTACATTACCATGCTGTAAATCACAATGTGCTATACCAGCTTTTTCTAAGGTTTTTATCATTGTAACCCAACGCTTTGCTAAGGTTTGCAAAGTATTAGAATCATGCAAATGTTCATGAACAAATTTATCCAGTAATTCGCCCTCAGCCCATTCCATTTTGAGAATCGGATACCATGTACCTTTGACAAGTATTCCTTTAGGTATATATTCAAAACCAACCATATAAGGAATTTTAAGTGGGGATAAATCCTTGCTAATGGCGGCATAACGTTCTCGTTGGTCAGTTACCTTACGAAGAAAACAACGAACGGCCCAGTTACGTTCTTTGCATTTGATTTTAAAAACCGTGGCGAAATTTCCACTTCTTGGGCGAGGCAAGCCGAGTGGAGTAGTTTCAACTTGCCCATTTTTTAGTTCGGGATTTTCAAAATTTAAGGCTGGATGTTGTACAGCCTCGCTATAGTCTTGTGGGGTGGGCCAAGCCATGCTAGAATCTCCTATTTAGTAATAACCCTTATCAAGGTAACATCATCATTATGCAGTGCTTTGGTTCGACGCAATTTGGCAATAAATTTCTTAAAATTACTTGGTTTTAAAGCCCGTATTTTCGTCCAAGGACGCCTATTTTTTTCGTAAGCTTCCAAAAACCAACAGGCGAGTGCATCCGTCATCAGATAAAATTCATCACCATTTTCCCATTTCAATCCTGATTTTACTATAATATTTGCTATTATTTCTTCATTGTTATTGGCATAACTAGAGAGCAAGAAAGGGCGATCATTGAATTGTTCTGAATGTGTTAAGGGAAAACAATTTTCTAGGTGTTCGCCTCTGATATGAAATAAACAGGCATCACCTATTGCCATGACTTCATAAGTATTTTCTTCTAGTTTTAAAGCTAACATTGCGGCATAAGCACCAAGGTAGAATTTTTCTTGTGCATACCAAGGCATATCTTGATTCTTCACTTCTGTATACCATTGTGTTTGCAATTTAGGTAACTCTTGGATAAATTGAGTTGGATCATTTACCATACAACACTTTTGCACAAGTAAATTAGCCCACTTTTTAGAAAACGAGGTTTCAGCAGCACCATCAGCTATAGCAGCTCTAAATAGTTTAACATTTTGATTAAACTTAGTTTTCGGGCAGAAAGCATCTTCATATTCTGCCAGGGTATGACCAATTTTAGGTAACCAAAAGCTTTCTGCAACAATTTGCATTAGAAATCTATCTCTTATTGTGATGTTTGTCTGATGTTGCTTGGACGTGTGCCAATATCTAAGAAATTAATCAATGCAACCATATCAGCATTAAATACAAAACCGCGTGTTCCATCTGAAACTGGATAACCTTCTTTGGCAGCCGTCTCTTTAATCGAATCAGGTAAAATGCTGGACATATTAAAAAGTAATTTTGCATATTCTTCTGGTAAACCAGCTTCAGTAGCTGGAAATTGAATTGGTATGCCTTTATAGGAGGAAAGATGAACGTTAAATAGTAATACTTCACCATCACTGCTTTTCAAACTTTTGAGATTTTGTGCGATAGAACTGGGATTTCCATCAGTGGCCTCCCCATCGGTGATATTAATCACTAAAGGTGGAAAACAATCAGGATGTTCATTTAACCAACCTAAAAGTATGTCTTGTGCAAACAGTAGGGCTTGACACATTGGAGTACCACCAGAAGCAATAGCATCAAACCAAACTGGAAATTTTATACTTTGTTCAATTATTCCACCAGCACCATCAGGTATTTTTTTGACACGCTCTTCAACACGAGCTGGCGTTTCAGCAATTTGGCTAATTGGTACAATTTCCCTATTAACTAATCCGCCACCAAAAGCTGGACCGACTTGATTACCATAACCAATAACACCGATATAGTAATAATCACGTACTCCTTCATCTTTGGCACATTTTATAACGAAATTTTGTAAGAGTTTATTAATAACATCGGCTACCGCATCTTTTTTCTTAATCTGAGAGTCTCCACCACCAAAAGGATCGGACATTGAAAATGATTGGTCAATCATGAATAAAATACATGATGGGTTAGCCCGACTAATTTCGGCTGAATAAGGCATATTATTGTTTCCTGTGCTTAAGTGAGAAATAATTTGAATCTATTTTTAGAGTTAATAACTGATATAATAATAGCTTTTTTTTATAGGAATGTAAAAATGCCAAAAGTGACATGGCCTCATAACGAAGCTAAACGCTTACGCTCTGTAGCTTCTAATTTAAACAATTCCGACCAGCCAATTATTTTTGAAACTGGTTATGGTCCATCAGGATTACCACATATTGGTACATTTGCGGAAGTTGCCCGTACAACTTTTGTAATTAAAGCCATGCAAAAAGCATTCCCAGATGTACCAGTTCGCTTAATTACTTTTTCTGATGATATGGATGGCTTAAGAAGTTTACCAGAAAATGTGCCTAATCATAATCAATTGCGCCCATTTTTAGGTATGCCCTTATCATCTATTCCTGATCCTTATGGACAAGCTGAGAGTTTTGCTCATTATATGAATGGGCAACTGAAATCGTTTTTAGATTCTTATGGCTTTGAGTATGAGTTTTATTCATCTACACAATGTTATAAAAATGGCATCTTTGACAATGGACTAAAAAAGGTCATGGATCACTATGATCAAATTAGAAAAATCTTTATTGCAACCATTGCTAAAGACAAAAGGGATGCTTGGAGTCCATTTTTTCCGATTTGTGAAGCTTGCGGCAAAATCTATACAACCAGGGTTGTTGATATTGATCCGGAAAATTATAGCTTAACTTATCATTGTGATCAAAATGGTTTTGAGCCATGCGGTTATATTGGCACGACCAGCATTATTGGCGGCAAAGTTAAAGTTGGTTGGAAAATCGACTGGGCACTCCGCTGGTACACTTTGGGTGTCAATTATGAAATGTATGGCAAAGATTTAATCAGTTCTGCCACTATGGCAAGTAAAATTTGTACCATATTAGGCGGTCGTCCACCAGTACTTTATAAGTATGAACTATTTTTAGATGAAAATGGTGCTAAAATTTCCAAAAAAATCGGCAATGGCATTTCTATGGAGCAATGGATTAAGTATTCACCACTAGGTGCTTTATTAAATTTTTTGTTAGCTAATCCAAATAAGGCTAGAAAAATGGGCTTGCCGATTTTGCCGAAAATCGTTGATGAATACATTGATATACTCCGCAAAGAAAACCCAGATGATCCCAATTCAAGTTTATGGTTTATTGATAATCTCCAACATCGGCATGATGCGTCAAGTTTAAGTCAAAACGAACTCAGTTATAATCTGCTCTCTAATGTTGCACAAAATTTAGGGATTCATGATGCTTCACTATTGTATCAATATGCAAAAAAATATGATCCGACATTGGATCAAAATGAGAAATTTTTCCGTGTACTTTGCGAAAAAGTGATTGCTTATGTCCAAGATTATGAGGCGCAACTGCCAAGAAAAGCCTTAACTATAGATTTCTCATATCGACCTTATTTGTCTGAACTGATAGAATTAATTGAAAATACAGCCAATTTTGATAGCTTGTCCAGCAAGGAACTTCAAGCACTGGTGTTTGTTATTCCTAAAAGGCATGATTTAAATCAAGCTGATTGGTTTAAATTTCTTTACAGTGTATTATTGGGTAAAGAAAAAGGGCCTCGCCTCGGACCTTTTTTAGGCATACTTGGTAAAAAGGCAGTATTGTCTATGTTGAAAAAAGCTGTTTCTGATTAACTGATGTTACGCATTCCATTTCAGAAACTAGGGCAACCACAAGGGATTGCCCCCCTGTTTGTAGGGGCAATCTCTTGTGGTTGCCCTAAGTAATCAAACCTGACAGGTTTTAAAAACCTATCAGGTTTTTTGTCTATTCT
>JALWSU010000071.1 GCA_026993485.1 Thiotrichaceae bacterium
TAATTGGAGTGCAAGCTAAGCTTGTACTCCTTTTTTTTTAATTTAATAATCCTCCAAACAATGACTCAAATTCTTAATAATATTTCTCCTCAACCAATAAATTGGTTCAAAGATGGGGCTTTGCCAAGTCCGCTTCCAGAGCAAGCCGAATTGACTAAAACTGAAGTTGGTCATTTAGCTTTGCTGGCTCAAGCTGATTTGTTATTTTTAATCGCACAAATGTTTGCTCCACCATCTAGAAATTTACAAATCTTACTAAAAATTGAAGTGCCTGATATTAAAGAATTATTATATAAATCAAAGCTTCCAGAACCAGATAATCTTGCTGAAACCTATGAACAAATCCGCCAAGAAGCGCAACAGCTTAATTTAGATACTTGGATAGCAGAATATAATTATTTATTTGAAGGTAATGTTACTTGTCCAATTAATGAATCGGGTTATATACGGCGTGATAAAGGGGCTATATTAGCTGATATTGCTGGATTTTATAGTGCTTTTGGTTTTAAATTATCTGATGATGCTAATGAAAAAGTCGATCATTTAACTGCTGAGCTTGAATTTATGGCGATGTTATTAGTTAAGCTTGTGCAAGCTCCAGATGAGGAAAATGCTGCTCGTACTACACATGATGCTTTAGGCTCTTTTAGTTTTGATCATCTTGGTGAATGGCTTCCTAGTTTTTGTGAACAAATCACGAAAACCAGTACTTTAGTTTTGTATCAAGATTTGGCTAAATTGTTATTTAGTGCTTGGAATGGGATTCTAAAAGTCAATCAATTGCCTTTACCAGAAGGGGTGAGTCTGAATTCGCCTGAGGATGAGGGAACTCCTTATGAGTGTGGTATGGCTTAAAAACCTCTGAGGTTTAATAAGTTTTATTAGAGTTGTTGCTAAATAATTTGCACCCATTGTCTGAACCTTGATTTTAAAGGATTAAATGGATTTACAGGATTGGGTTGGAACCGATTGAACAATCCTTATAATCCTTTGTAATCAAGGTTATGACAATGGAAACCATTGGTTTTATTTTGCAATACCTCTATTGATTCAAAGTCCGTCCCCCGTCAACGCTAATAACCTGTCCGGTAATATAGTCAGCATCGCGGATTAAAAATAAGGCAGTTTTAGCAATATCGTTAGGATTGCCGGGGCGTTTGAGTGCTATTTTAGAAATAATTCGTTGTTGGCTGAGTTCATCTTGATTATGTGGCCATAAAATCGCTCCTGGAGCAATTCCATTTACTCGCACATTTGGTCCTAGTTCTTGAGCTAAGCTCTTGGTTAGCATAACTAATCCAGCTTTAGTAATACTATAAACTGGGTATGTTTTTAAAGGGCGTTTTGCATGAATGTCTACCAAATTAATAATACAACCTTGTTGTTTGGCTAAATGTGGAGCTGCGGCTTGTGATAGAAAAAAGGGAGCTTTAAGATTTGTGCCTAGTAAATCTTCCCAGTCATTTTCTTCGATTTTACCTATGGGAGTAGGATAAAAGGTAGAGGCATTATTAATTAATACATCTAATTGTCCATAATGCTCTATAACTTGGCGTACCATGCTAGTTAATTTCTGGGTATTGCGTAAATCAGCTTGTAATAATAGAACTGATTCTGGGCGTTGATTATTCAATTCGGCTTGTAAAGCATGTGCAGCTGTTTCAGAATGATGATAATGCAAAACTAAATTCATACCCGCAGCGTGTAATTCACGGGCAATGTTGGCACCAAGCCGCTTTACGCCGCCAGTAATAAATACTACTTTATTTAAATTGTGTTTTGTTGGCATTTTTTTGGTTCTCAATAGGGATTATTTTGGAGTCCAAAGCGTTGAGTAGTAGTTCATCAACACCGAATGTCATTTGTTGTGATGGGGTTATCATAATTCGACTCTTTAGTTATGTAATGTGGTTATTATAACAAAAAAATTAAGTACTTAACTAGAAATTAGCTTTTGCTTTATCCATCAATTGTCTGAACTGTGATTTGTTTGATTATCTGATTAACTTTGATTAAAAA
>JALWSU010000072.1 GCA_026993485.1 Thiotrichaceae bacterium
GGTTTGGACCTACCCAGAAAACCTGCCAGGTTTTAAAAACCTGGCAGGTTTGGACCTACCTAGAAAACCTGCCAGGTTTTAAAAACCTGGCAGGTTTAGACCTACCTAGAAAACCTGCCAGGTTTTAAAAACCGGCAGGTTTAGACCTACCTAGAAAACCTGCCAGGTTTTTAAAACCTCGTAAGTCTGATTTGAAGGCTTAACTTAATGGCATTGGGTGTTAAGGGACATCTCTAATTTTAAACTAACGAACTGTAATTAAACTAATAATCCGCTGTATTTTCGTCAAAAACGCAAACAAATTAAACTTTGGTTTTTCGCTAGAAAATGCCGAAAACGTATTAAGTTTATTAACATTCTCAGTTTCTAAAATATCTTGATATGGATTCAATTTTAAAGTGAATTCTTTACTAACTTGTTCATAAGCAGCAGCGTGTAGTAAACAAATAAAATCAATCAGCGTTTGATGTTCTGGCGAATTTGGGGCAATCATTCGCTCCATAATGCCTGATTGGAGAACGCGCTCTTTGTAAATATTATCCAAAGTGGCATAAGACATAATATTATTAAAGAAGTTTTTTTGATGAGCGCCTTTACCTTTTACTTGAATGCCATTAGCAATATTTAAAAATGTCACAATTTGGCTCTTTCTTTCACTATCCATTTGAACATGCTTTTGGATAGATGGCACATCATCAATATAAATCGCATTTAATTTAGTGCCGCCAAACATACGCGCTGGATATTTTTCACAAAAGGCAGGATAAATATTTAAATCGGCGCGATTTTGCCTCATTTCTGCTAAAATCGTTTCTGACATAAAAAATAGCTCTTTTTGCGAATCTTTTTGCGTCAGGTTTAAATTACTGGTAAACGGTGCTTTAGCAATATACAAGAGATCGCGTATTTCATGTTCATCATACAATTTGTGAACCAGATCAATCAATTTTTGCGGACGAATTTTAATCTCGCGCTTATAAAGATTTTCCGCAAATGTCAAAAAATTGCGATTTAATTCAATAGTTTCGGCATCAATTCGTTCAAACAAAACTACTCGCCCAAATAAGTTGACTAGGCTATAGTCATCATCTTCAGTTCTATGTTTACTAGCAACGCGCGATGTTGCAATCACTATAGCAAATTTTTTAAACGCTGGTGCAAAGCCGGGCGCGGTAAATCTTTTAGGTAAAAATCCATAAAGAGAATTTCTGGCATTGGTTATTTTATACTTGACTTGTCGTTGTTCATTGCTGTTTAAATTTATCAATTGAATGCCTTGCATTCCCGCATAGTATTGTTCATTAAGCAAAAATATAACTGCCGCACTAACAGAATTTAAATATTCCTCAATAGAATCATTGGCATCAGTTTTATGCACTCTTACCAAAGGAATAGCCAATTGTCTGGTTTTTGAAAGTTTTTGACATAAAGCAGATAAACCTAATAAAAACAGAATGGCAGCAGTAAATTTATAGACCAAAAATTCAAAAGTATTTGATGGTTTTATATTTGCTGGCATGATTTGTATCATTAATCCTGCTGTTTTCCTAAGTGCCTTTTGAAAATCGCTTCTGGTTTCCCCCTTAATAATTTCAGGGCGCACTAAGACTGGTAAAAAATGCAATTTTTCTGCTTGTGTTTGTACATTGATAAGGCGTTTTGTTTCTCTATTCTGATAAAACCAATTGTCATAAAAAGATAAATTGAATGGAACTGAATATAAAATTTCTTTACTGGCTTCATTGGATGGCTTTTCATCCTTAATGATACGAATATAGCGTAGACACTTTTTTAAAGTATTTGTCTCTTGACGCGCCGATTTTTGCAAATCTTTAATGAAAATATCACCATCGGCAGCCTCAACAATGTCAGTTGTTACTACATTTTTATCTAATAAAATTAGACATTTTCTACTCCCTTTAATGCAAACGGTTTTATTATCTAAAACCGTTTTCAGAGTATTAATAGCAGACTGGATTTTTTTGCTAATTTTTCCCTATTCAGTTA
>JALWSU010000073.1 GCA_026993485.1 Thiotrichaceae bacterium
TTGGTACAGTCAAAGATTATGAGTGTTTGTGTGGTAAATATAAACTCTTTAAACATCAAGGAGTTGTTTGTGAAAAGTGTGGCGTAGAAGTCACAAGGGCTTCAGTGCGTCGGGAACGTATGGGGCATATTGAACTGGCAGCTCCCATTGTTCATATATGGTATTTAAAATCATTGCCATCTCGTATCGGATTATTATTAGATATGTCGCTGCGAGACTTAGAACGGATTCTCCATTTTGAAACCTATGTCGTTATTGATCCATATTCCACTGCTTTAAAACGAGGACAATTATTATCTGAATCAGCTTATTTGGAAGCTGTGGAGGAATATGGAAATGGATTTGATGCTCGAATGGGCGGAGATGCTATTTATGAATTATTACATCGTTTTAATTTAGTTAAAGAAGAAAAGCAACTACGCCAGAAAATTAAAACTAGTCAATCTGAAACCGTAAAGAAAAAATTCCGAAAACGTTTAAGTTTAATCCAAAGCTTTTTGCGTACAGGTAATAAGCCTGAATGGATGGTGCTAACAGTATTGCCTGTTTTGCCACCTGATTTACGTCCTTTAGTACAATTTGAAGGCGGAGAACGTTTTATATCTTCTGATTTAAATGAGTTATATCGTCGGGTAATTAATCGTAATAATCGTACTCGACGCTTATTGGAATTAAAAACACCTGAAGTTGTCATCCGTAATGAATTACGTATGTTACAAGAAGCAGTAGATGCCTTAATTGATAATAGCAGGCGGCATAAAATTTTTACTGGTACGAATAAACTACCGCTTCAGTCTTTATCTGATCTGATCAAGGGCAAACAAGGAAGATTTCGCCAAAATCTTTTAGGTAAACGGGTAGATTATTCAGGACGTTCAGTTATTATCGTAAACCCTTCTTTAGAATTACATCAATGTGGCTTACCCAAAGAAATGGCTTTGGAATTATTTAAGCCATTTTTATTGAATCATTTAGAAACCAGTGGATTAGCGATTTCCATTGCAGCGGCAAAAAAACTAATTGAAAACCGAGTCCCGAAAATTTGGCCAAAACTGGAAGAAGTTGTTAGAAGCCACCCAGTGCTACTCAATCGGACTCCAACTTTATATCATTTAGGTATTCAAGCTTTTGAACCAATTTTAGTTGAAGGTAAAGCAATTCAATTACACCCCTTAGTATCTCAAATTTTTAATGCCCGTTTTGACGGCGATCAGATGATCGTGCATATTCCCTTATCTATTGAAGCACAGCTTGAGGCGCATGTTTTGATGAATTCCGAGAATAATCTGTTCTCCCCAGCTACTGGAAAACCTTTAATTGCGCCATCGCAAGAAATGATTTTAGGTTTATATTGGATGACTTCTGAAAGGGCGGGATTATCTGGTGAGGGGATGGTTTTTGTTGATATTAATGAAGTGCAACGCGCTTATGAAAATGGCGTGGTTGCTTTACAAGCGTCAATTGAACTGCGTATTCAAAATAAACGAATCAAAACAACCGTAGGGCGGGCAATACTATCACAAAATTTACCAGCAGATTTAGACTTTGAATTATTAAATCGTTGTTTAACCAAGCAAAATATTATTAATTTAGTTGATATTTCTTATCGTCGTTTGGGTTCAAAAGCAAGCATCATTTTTGTTAACAAATTAATGTCTCTCGGTTTGCAATTTGCCACCAAAGCTGGCATTAGTTTAGCGATTCAGGATATGGTAATACCAGCAGAAAAGCCGAAAATCATCAATGATGCCAAGAATTCCATTAATGCACTTCAAAAACAACACGGTTTAATCAGCCAAGTTCAATTTAAACAAGAACTAATTGATATTTGGATAACAACTAAGGATAAAGTCGATCAAACCCTATTGAAAGACTTATCAAATCAGGATAATACCTTATCTATGATGATAGATTCTGGCGTGCGAAGTCTGAGAGAAATTGCCGAACTTTCAGGCATGACTGGCTTGATAAGTACCCAAAATGGGGAAGCAACAGCAATCACAGCCAATTTCCGTGAAGGCTTAGAAATTCCGCAATATTTTCTCTCAACTCACAACGTTCGTAAAAACTTAGCTGAGAGCAGTTTAAAAACCGCTAATTCCGGCTATTTAACCCGCCGTTTGGTTGATGTGGCTCAGGATGTGATTATTACTGAGGTAGATTGTGGCACTACTGAAGGTTTAAATTTAACCGCCTTAATTAAACAAGATAAAATCCTAGCATCATTAAGTGAGCGCATACTTGGACGAGTACTTGCTAAAGACCTATTTCAACCGAAACGAAAAAAACCGCTATTCAAGGCAGGCACATTACTTGATGAAGACAAAGTAAAACAGCTAGAAAAATTGGGGATAAATAGCGTAACAGTGCGTTCTCCTATTACTTGCGAATCTCAGCAAGGTATTTGTGCAATGTGCTATGGACGAGATTTAGCCGATGGACAATTAGTTAATCTTGGTAATGCAATAGGCGTAATCGCCGCTCAATCTATTGGGAAATATGGGACTAAATTGAGTTTGCGTACACAAACTAACAACGGTATTCCCCAAAAAACCGCAACTATTAATTCTATTGAGATAAAATCCAAAGGAAAAATCAAATATCATCAGATAAAAATAATTCGGCGCAAAATTCGGAAAACAACACCTAGCATCCCTAAATTTATCGTTATTTCTCATTCAGGTGAACTAAGTCTGATTGATAAATTAGGAAGAGAACTAGAACGTTATAAAGTGCCTTATGGTGCTTTATTGTCTGTCAAAGACGGTGAAACAGTACAAGCTGGACAACAAATAGCTTCTTGGGATGCTTATACTTTTCCGATTATAACCGAAGTTGCTGGATATATTCGTTTTGTCGATATACCTGACGAAATCACACAGCATCCAGTTGGCGAAAAAATCAAACGCATCATTAAGGACTATAAACAGTGGCCAATTCATGCTAAACAAATGCGTCCGCGATTGAAATTAGTTGATAAAAATAATCAAGCCATCAAATTCAGTGACTCAAAACAGGCTGTTACTTATACCTTACCTCCTTATGCTATTATTGAAATCAAAGACGGTAAAAAAGTAAATGTTGGAGATATTATCGCACGAATACCGCAAGATTTCTCTGAAGACTTGACTAATAGTCTAATTCATGTAATAGAACTATTTGAAGCACGCCCTCCGAAAGAGCAGGCGATCTTAGCCCTTAGTTCAGGCACCGTCAATTTTTCTAAAGAAACCAAAACCAAGCGTCGATTCCTGATTAGTGATGATGAGGGACAAGTAGAAGAGTTTTCCATTTCCAAACAGCGAACTATAAACTTTTATACTGGTCAACAAGTCGAACAAGGAGAAATCATTGTCGAGGGTACCCCAAATCTTCATGACATTCTGCGTTTTAAAAGTATTAATGAGTTAGTTAAATCGCTTGTAAATGAACTTCAAGAAATTTATATCAGCCATAATGTCACTATTAATGACAAGCATTTTGAAGTGATTATAGGACAAATGTTAGGTACTGTCAGTATTATCTCACCGGGCGATACCAACTTCTTAGTTGGAGACATAGTGAGGTATAAGCATTTATTAGAAGAAAACCACAAAATTACCGATTCAGGGGGAGAACCTGCCACTTGGGAACCCAAATTGTTAGGCATTACCAAAGCATCATTAGCTACCGAATCATTTATATCCGCAGCCTCCTTTATGGATACTACGCGGGTACTACTTGCCAGCGCCATTAAAGGAAAAAGTGATGAATTACGCGGAATTAAGGAAAATGTCATCTTAGGACGTTTAATACCAGCAGGGACTGGTTTACCTTCTCATCAGCGACATAAGTAATAACATGGATAATAAACATACAATTAACGGTTCAAAGCTACGTTTACTTTTCGTAACTTCAGAAGCTTATCCGCTAGTTAAAACTGGCGGTTTAGGTGATGTCAGTTATGCCTTGCCTAATGCTTTACGACAATTGGGACTTGATGCCCGTTTATTATTACCCGGATATCCGACGGTACTGGAACAACTGTCATTAGTTGAAGTACACGAAAATATCAGATTCTATCCTTTACAAAACCCCCTCCGCTTATTAGTAGGTACTATGCCTGGTGGAATTACCCCAGTTTATGTGATTGAATGCCCAGAATTATATGAGCGTGATGGCGGTCCTTATCAGGACAGTTCAGGAACTGATTGGGAAGATAATGCCTTACGTTTTGGTATCTTATCCAAAGTAGCCGCCTTATTTGGAGATCATAACTTATTATTTAAACCAGACATTATTCATTGTAATGATTGGCAAACTGGTTTAGTCCCAGCATTTCTAAAATTTAATCCGAAATCACGCGCACAAACTGTCATGAGTATCCATAATATGGCTTATCAAGGTCTATTTGGAACAGAAGTGATTAACTTATTTGGTTTACCACCTGAAAGTTTCAGTATATTTGGCTTAGAATATTATGGCAAAGTCTCCTTTCTCAAAGCTGGGCTGTTTTATGCTGATTGGATTACCACAGTCAGCCCTACTTATGCTAAAGATATTCAAACGGCTGAATATGGCTGCGGTTTTGAAGGATTATTAACTCAACGAAACCAACAATTAACTGGCATAGTCAATGGTATTGATACCAATGTTTGGGATCCAAAAACTGATACTTATATCAGCCATTCTTATGACGTGAAAAATTTACCCGCCAAATTCCGCAATACCCAAGCATTGCGTAAAAAACTCAAATTACCGCAATTAAAAAATGCTCCACTTATTGGCATGATTACCCGTCTCACCGAACAAAAAGGAATAGATTTAGTCTTGCCGATTATTCCAGACATTCTCAAAACAGGCGCACAAATGGCGATATTGGGCAGTGGAGATAAAAACTTTGAAAAGCGTTTACAGGCATTAGCCGCACTTTATCCGAACAAACTCAGCGTAACTATTGGCTACAACGAAGAATTATCCCATCAAATTGAAGCGGGAGCGAATATATTTTTAATGCCTTCCAAATTTGAACCTTGTGGATTAAATCAAATGTATAGTATGCGTTATGGAACCGTACCAATTGTACGTCGCACTGGCGGCTTAGCGGATACTGTTATAGATGCAACGCCAGAGAATATCAAAAAGCAAATAGCAACAGGTTTTGTCTTTGAAACCAAGAGTTCAACAGAACTATTAGCCTGTTTGCACCGCGCCTTGCAAAGCTTTCGTAATAAAAAAACCTGGCGACAATTGCAAATCAATGGCATGAAGCGTGATTTCAGTTGGCATACCAGTGCTAAACAATATGTATCTGTTTATGAATCTTTGATTGTCTGAATCAGAATTTACAGGATTAAAGAATTTTCAAAGAAAATAAAAAAATTAGTTTGTCAATGCGTAACTCCTAAGTTTTTGTCTTTAATTCTGTAAATCCTAATTCATATAATAAATATATTATTTTATAATAATATTCTCTTTAATGTTATAAAATCATATTTTTTTGATTCTTTTTGGAACAATTCTTGATTTTTACAACAAAAGTAGGTATAAGAGATATTAATAATTCAATCAAATTCAATAAAACCAGACATTTTTTTAACGCACTATTATAGGATTTACGCATTTACAAGTGATATAAAAACATAAAAAAAACAAATATTTATAATTATTTCTTGTTCCCAGGCTTAAGAGAGTGCGCTGAAGCTAGGAACGAGAGTGCGTAAGCTTTGGACTCCAAGTAAGTTGTTATAATTTGTAACAACTTGTTTTTTCTTATAAAAAACTACAACAATTCTGCTGTAAATGCGTAAGTTATATAAATGATGGAGTTTTCTTTCAAATGTCACACCATTCCAATTCTATTAAAATATTGATTGTCGATGACAATAAAAATAATCTATTCAGCTTGCGCGCCCTTATCGAAAAAAACTTTAAGCAAGCTGAAGTGATTGAAGCTGATTCTGGTATCAGTGCTTTAAGTAAGCTTTTACAAGTACTTCCAGATTTAATTTTTTTAGATATACAAATGCCCCATATGGATGGTTTTGAAACGGCTAAAATCATTAAATCACGAGCAAAAACTCGACAAATCCCCATTATTTTTCTAACAGCTGCTTATAAGTCTGATGATTTTAGGAAAAAAGGATTTGAGATTGGAGCGGCAGATTACCTGACTAAACCCATTGATCCTATAAGATTAACAGACAAAATCCGACTTTATTTACGTTTTATCCAAAAACAAGATAGACCTGCAATTGAAGACGCAAAAGGCATTAATTCAAGTAAAACCAAACAAAGTATTATTGATAGAATGCGCCAATCAATTAGTATCATCCTTTCTAGCAATGAAAGGCTTGGAAAATTAGCCACAAATATGGATGATAACAATTTTTTGTCTGAGCTGAAAAAAATTAATTCTGAAGGGGTTTATTTGATGCAAGCACTTGAGTCTTTAATTCATAAATAATAGGACTTACGCACTGATAGCAAACGTTTATTAGGTTTTTTAATAAAAACAAACTGTTAAACTTTGGAACAGACTTGGAGAAAATAAAAAAAATAGTTTGTCAATGCGTTAAGTCCTAATTAATATTTTATTTTAGGAGATTTTTCAACTATTTTTGCTTGGTGCAAGATATGAGTAATGCGAACTCGTCGAGCAAATGTTCATGGAGGCTGTTATTTGTTTACACTTGTAACAGAAAGAAGGCGTAAACTATTTTTTAATGATACCAATAATGTTGGGTTACGTGCTTTGCAAAAAAAGCTAACCCAACCTACTTGGCTGTGCGGCGCAAACGTAGCGCAGCGTAGTTTGCCTCCGAACAAGTGCCTTGTTATGCCTGATATTTTGCCGCATCTTCACGAAACATGTTTAATTGCTTTATATAACTATCTATATTGACAGTCTCACCTGATTTTATCGCATTATAGATTTCCAGTAGTTCTTCCTTGCTAGCACTTTTTTCTAAAAACCTAAATGACGATGCAGCGACATAGTTAATTTCTTCATCAAAAGAGTACCAGTTACGCTTCTGAGTTTCAGCAACATAGCCAGTAGTGTTCGATCCTGAGAATATATCTACAACAATATCATCGGGATCTGTTAGAAACTTGATAAAAAATTCAGGCAATTTTGCTGGAAACCTTGCTGGATGACTTTTTATACCGATGGTTTTGCATCCTGACAGGTAACCACCATTAGATTCTGAATTTGGTATCTGCAAAAGATTAGATGGTATTGCCCCCTTGTTATTTTTACCGAAGCCTTTCCCAATATCGTGTCCTGACGGTCTTTTTTTTGGGTCATAAAATTTCTCTGGATCCTCAAGTAATTTTTTCATTCTGTCGCTGTATTCTGTTAAGACATTCGTTACGTCAGCTTTAGGAAATTCAGTTTTACTAAACCACCAAACTGTATTAACCGAGTCTTTAGCTCTGATTTTTCTTTTATTAACCCATTCTATGGGGCTTGGTAACTTGGAGGGATTAAACCAGTAAAAGTCTTCAGCAAGAGTAAAACCCAAGTTATCGCAAAAATGAATTGGAATACGAAAATTATAAAGACTCCTAGCTGGAACCCCTTTCTGATATGCCCCTCCAAGATCGAGAACAAAACTCCCATCTGGAGTTAGCTTCTCTAGCACGATCTGAGCAAATTCTGATAGCCATTCAATATATTCGTGCTGCTCCTTATTTCCGTATTCTTTTTTTCTGAGCAGTGCAAATGGTGGGCTAGTCATAACCAAATTAATACTGTCGTCCGGGAACTGCGATAACAACTCCTTTGAATCACCGCAGTAAGCCTTACCCCAATCGGTTGTGTATGCAGGCTTCGCTGAAAGTTTGGGGGTTATCTTCTTCATCGTTTTGGTCTCTTAATTTGCAATGCTACTTATAGTCTGTAGACACATAGTCATCAATGGATAGATTATAATATGATGTTGAACGATAAAACTACCCCCAAAGCTCGAAATATTTTTGCTCGAAATCTCAAGAAGATACGAATCGAGCATGGGCTTTCACAAGAAAAGCTTGCAGATATCGCAGGTTTACATAGAACCTATGTTGGTTCGGTAGAACGCAGTGAACGAAATATCTCAATTGACAATATGGAGCGTTTAGCAAGCGC
>JALWSU010000074.1 GCA_026993485.1 Thiotrichaceae bacterium
GATTATGTATTTGATCTAAATCAACTTAATTTAATATTGATTAAAAAATCAAGCAATTAATCCCATAAATTCCTTATTTTACAATAAAGCTACTCTTGATTCGGTTAAAATTTAATTTTTAATTTTATCGTGTTGATTTATTTAGGTAAAATAAGTATTGATCCATAAAAATCCTCAATTTTTTTAAAATCTGCTTGCATAGCTCCTGATTAAAAATCTAAAATACCATTACGCTTTAAGAGGTATTTTGAACTTTTTGAGCAAAATCTATCTTCAAAATTAGATACACCAAACTAATGAAACGGGAGATTGCATAATGTCAGAAAATCTTGGTAAAACTGCCAATCTTTCCCGTCGTCGCTTTCTATTCCAGATGGCTGCTACGGGTGCGAGTACGGCATTAATTTCTCAGTCGGCGATAGGTGCGACTAAGATGTTGACGCCTGTTGCTATCAATAATCCGCTGTCTCAATATCCCAATCGTGATTGGGAAAAAACTTATCGAGACTTGTATCACTACGATTCTTCTTTTGTTTTCCTTTGCGCTCCTAATGATACTCACAATTGTTTATTACGGGGTTTTGTCAAAAATGGTGTAATGACTCGCATTGCGCCTACTTATGGTTTCCACAAAGCTACTGATTTAGATGGCAATAAGGCTGGACAACGTTGGGATCCGCGCTGCTGTGACAAAGGCTTAGGTTTGGCACGGCGTTTTTATGGTGATCGGCGTTGTAAGCGTCCAATGGTGCGGAAAGGATTTTATGATTGGGTTAAGGCTGGTTTTCCGCGTGATCCTGAAACAGGTGCAGTTGATATGAAATATCTGCAACGGGGACGTGATTCACGGATAGCGGTTTCTTGGGATGAGGCTTTTGAGTTGTCGGCTAAAGCCTTAAAGAATATTGCTGAAACTTATTCAGGTGAGGAAGGGCAGAAAAAATTATTAGCTCAAGGTTATGATCCTTTGATGGTAGAAAAGACTAAGGGGGCTGGTACACAAGTATTGAAGTTCCGTGGTGGTATGCCGCCGTTGGGTATGACTCGCGTGTTTGCTCAGTATCGTGAGGCTAATGCTATGGCTTTGTTGGATGATAAAATTCGTGGCACTGGTCCGAAAAAAGCTTTAGGCGGTCGTGGTTTTGATAATTATAGTTGGCATACTGATTTGCCTCCGGGGCATCCGATGGTGACGGGGCAACAAACTGTTGATTTTGATTTGTGTAATGTTGAACATGCCAATATGGTGGTTGCTTGGGGCATGAATTGGACTACTACGAAAATGCCTGATTCGCATTGGCTTACTGAGGCTAGATTGAAAGGTACTAAGATTGTAGTAATCGCAGCTGAGTATAGTGCTACTGCTAATAAGGCTGATGAAGTGATTGTGGTGCGACCGGGTACGACTCCTGCTTTGGCATTAGGTATTGCTCAGGTGCTGATTAGTGAGAAGTTATATGATGATGCTTATATTAAGGCTAATACTGACTTGCCACTGTTGGTACGTATGGATACTGGTGAAAAATTAAGTGCTACTGATGTGTTGCCAGGTTATCAGTTGGCGAAATTGAAGAACAATTGTGTTGTAGTGAAGAAGGGTGAGAAGGGTCCAGCGATTATCAATCAACCTGGTCCAGTATTTACTGAGGAGCAACGTAAACATTGGGGCGATTTTGTTTTTTGGGATGAGAAGAAAAATCAGCCAGTTGCGATGAATCGTGATGAGGTTGGTAAGTATTTTTCTGGCAGTCCGCAATTAGAGGGCGAGTTTGAAGTTAAATTGGTTTCTGGTGAAACGGTGAAGTGTCGTACTGTATTTGATGTGACGCGAGAAATGCTTGATGGTAGTTATACTCCAGAAGATGTGGAAAAATTGACTTGGGCTCCTGCTGAAGCTGTACGCGGTTTGGCGCGACAAATTGCTGCTAATATGGAAAAAACTTTGTTTACAGTGGGTATGGGTCCAAACCAATTCTTTAATAATGATTTAAAAGA
>JALWSU010000075.1 GCA_026993485.1 Thiotrichaceae bacterium
GTATGGGTTCAAGATTGGATATTTTGAGGATTATTTGAATTTTGGTGCTTATCCTTTTTTTATTGAAGGCGAAGGGGTTTTTATTCTAAAACTCACTGAGGCGATTAATAAAGTTATTGAAACTGACTTGCCTTTGATTCACCATATAGATACTCAAAATATTATCATATTAAAAAAACTCTTGGTAAGATTATGCGAATCTCCGCCGGGAGAACTGAATATGAGTTCATTATCAAGAGATACTGGGATTAATATTAGAACTCTTTATAATTATATTGATGCCCTAAATGCTGGAGAATTGATTCGTATTATTGGTGCCAAAACCAAGGTTAGTATGAACAAACCAGATAAAATTTTATTAAACAATCCAAATTTGTTTAAAGCATTGTGCCTTTCTTCTAATAAAGGAACGCTTAGAGAATCATTTTTTACATCTATGCTGGCAAATTATCGTATTATTTATGCCAAAACTGGGGATTATTTAATTGATGATACTTATTTATTTGAAATAGGCGGAAAAAATAAGGATTTTTCTCAAATAAAAAATTTGCCAAATAGTTATTTGGCTATAGATGATATAGAGCTTGGTGGAGAGAGAAAAATACCTTTATGGTTGTTTGGATTTTTGTATTGAGATAATCCGACAAAAACAATAAATTACCAATTTTTACTCTCGTTACTATCGTTATCACGCTGGAGCGTGGGAACGATAGTAAAATGCTCGTCTGAATGAGGAACTAAAAGCAATTTCAATCATTTAACATTTCCTCAAGTTGATTCATATCGCTAGAAAACTCTAGGCTATTATCAATTTCTTGTTGTTTACTGAGGAGATAATTTTGATAAATTTCATCACGTCGTTCTTCGATAAGATATTTATCCAGTAATTCTTTCAACTCAATTTTATCGTCAAAAGACAAATCTTGAACATTTTCAACAACTGTAGCAAAATTTACTGACATATTTAAAATCCTTTGGTTTGGAAGTGTAAAATTAGAACTACACTGATTGCAGTTAAGAAAGGATAAAACCAACCCAGTTCGGCTAGATAAAATTTTGCCTTATCCATTCTGTACTACAATCTGTGTACTTTAATGAGTAGCTTCCCCAATCGCTTTTGCAATCAAGCCTTCATCGACACCATAATGTTTTAAACTTTTGGTTAATTTTTGAATGCTTGGATTATTCAATCGTTCTATATCTATTCGTAAGCCTTCATCAACATAATGTTGAATTAATGGCTGATAATTAGAAAATCCAAACACTGGTGCAATACGTTCCAGCGATTTCACCACATTTTTTGGCATAGGCAAAGTAATAGTAGTTATCTGCGATTCATCAGCTGCACTAGCGTTTTCAATAGACATAAAGCATTTTATAATCTCAGGCGCTGTGGTTTCTGAACTAAGTTCAACAGTAGCCGAATAAGCCTCATCATAAAAAAGCAATTTGTATTTGTTATCAAGTTGTGAACGAAGCCAAAGTGCGAATTTAGCGCAATCTCGTATATCTCCCTCTAAAACTACGCATTGTCCAGTTTCTTCTAATCTACCATCTAAGATACCATTTGTTAGAGGTATTCTGAACGATAATGAATAGGCTCGCTTTGGGTTATCTATAGTTTGAATCTCAATATTTGACCATTCAGCTTTAAGAGCATTAATTAATTGTGCTGGATCAATTTTTAAATCAGTTGGTTCTGGGGGTGAAATAAAGTAATTCATTGTTCCTCCTTATAAACAACACGCCCGTGAATTTGGTATTGTTGGAGTAGTTCCTGAAAAAACGGTGCTGCGTTAGGATTATTAATAATAACTTCTAAAGCCTTAATTGGCGTGTTCGGATCGTTAATTATAGCTGCATACCGAAAAAATTCATCTGCAACGCTATTAAGTATTTTCTCGCGTATAAAATTCGGGATTTGTGAATCTTTTATAAAAGGGCTTCTATCAGGTTGAACTATAAATTTACATTCTAACAACAAGCCATCTTC
>JALWSU010000076.1:0-7757 GCA_026993485.1 Thiotrichaceae bacterium
TCCTACTGGCAAATTACCTAAATCAACACAATTAATATTATCTCCCTCAAGATCAAGATTGAGATAAGGAGAAAAAGTTTCTATATGCGGCGATTTGTTACGCACCTCATTAGGTCCAGCCGCTGCCCCTTTTCTAAAACAGGCAGTGCCATCAAATTCAAAACCAATTAAATGTATGTAATCACGATACAAGGCGGTAGCATAATTAAAAGGCTCATAAGGCATTTTAACTGGCATCATGTTAGGTAGAGGTTTTATCATAATATAATTTTTAGGAATTTATTAAGTTAAGGCTTAAACATCTTGCTCTTCAGCTTCAAGATTAAATTCAACACGACTTTGAAGAACAATCTCCTCGATTACATTCGCACCGTTCCCAGCTTCTAGCACTTGCTCAAATATTTCCATCAGTCTTGGAATATTGATTATTTCTTCAACTGAGTCGATATATTTCTTTACTATAGCTTTTATATGGTATTTAGCTTTTGCTTGGCTTGCAATCTGTTTGAGAATTTCATCATTAGATTCATTTGTTTTTACTACAAATGTAATTGGGTATCTCTGTACTTTGTCAATATCTAAAAAGTACTTTCCGATATCAATTGTTTCTGTAACCTGAAAAAATCTACCAAGTGGTTTCATAACAAAATCAATACCTCCATCATTAGCATTAGTTCTTCCAGTTTTATACAGTACTAATGATTCTTCAAACAGTTCATCAGGTGACCAGCCCCAATATATTCTTTGATCTGCGTAATGCTGCTTTAGAACCGCAAAGCTTGCTATCTCAAATACACGAGCATCAACATTTGGTCTAAAAAGCCCCTTAATGAATTTTATGGCTTTTTCTGGTGATTTTTCCTGTATGTCAATAATTTTTTGACAATATTCCATAAACTCCGTGAATGCGCTTTGTCGAGCTTTTACATAAGCCTCAATGATTTCGACAATAGGCTTTGCCAAGTTAATCTTTCCAGAAACAATAAGTTGTTCATTAAACCAATATCTATTACTTTCAACATCTCTTATGATTGGTAAATTTTCACAGGTAGGAAAATACTTTTTAAACTCTTCGTTTAGACGGTGGTTCAGGGCGTGATTTTGTAATTTGCTTCCAAATGGCAATTCACGTTGACGGCGAAATAAATCACTGAATTTAGCTCCTTCATAATCTGAATAACTCTTACCATTATTAAATCCGCCGTTGATGTAATCTTCTACTAAGACGTAGATTGCATAATGATTAGCAAAACTAGCCCTTGATTTAGAACCACGGTTTGCTGCTTTGGTTTTAATGTTAAGATATTGAAGCAACTCGTTTGAGTTTAACAACTCCTCACCATGACCATTCGTGTGTTTATCAAGAATTGTTACGATCTTATTAGTGAATCCATGCTTAAGAACTGACACTAAAAAGGTCTCCTGATTTTTCTTCGTATTTTACTCCACGTCCATTTTTAATTTTGGTATTTTTTTTCACGGCTTCTAATTTTTCACCCTGATGCTCTTTCATACCTAAAACCCGACGTAAGCCAATTTTTATATATGTATCCTGATATTCGATGCTGATGCTATTTCGTCCTAATAACTTTGCAACAGCAGCAGTGGTAAAAGTCCCAGAAAATGGATCTAACACTGTATCTCCCTTATTACTACTTGCTCGAATAATTCGTTCCAACAAAGCCATCGGTTTTTGGGAGGGATGCTCTTCATATTCTTTCATACGGTAACGTACTCTTGAAAACTCCCAGACATTACCTGCTACTTTCTTGGAATTGTATGGCTTAGGTGTATCACCTCGGTAATCAATTAGCTTTCGCTTGGCACCTGTTTTGGCTTCGACAAGAATATCGTTCGCATTAAAACAATAAGCCTTTTGGTTCTTTACACAATGCAAAATTGGCTCATACATTGAACCAAAATATTTCTTAGCTTGTACCCCAGAGCTATCGTAATACCAAACAATTCTACTAAGTATCGTGAGCTTATCTCGCACATAGAGGTCAAAATAAGGCATAGCCTGAGTACTGCTCATTAGATACATGGTTCCTGTTGGTTTGAGTATTCTTATACATTCATCAATCCACTGATACGCCCAGTTTGTATATTCAGCATCTGAAGACCATTTGTCGTGGAAATCAGCAAATTTCTTTCCAATATTGTAAGGCGGATCAACAAAAACCAGATCAATGCTTTCATCTGGTATTTCTTGTTTCATTATCTCTAAAGCGTCACCATGATAAATGATGTGACCATCTTTTTCGTATTTTGCCATTGCTTAACTCATCTTAGGTAGAGGTTTTATCTAAATAATAATTTATTAAGTTAAGGCTTAAAATCAGACCTCCGAGGTTTTGAAAACCTCGGAGGTCTTTGAAATTCCAACGGTAAGAAACCTGACAGGTTTTTAAAACCTGTCAGGTTTGGCTTAACTTAATGGCATTGCCTTTGGAGCTTGGGAACGAGTAAGTAAACCACAAATACTCTATCAAACCGCCCTAGTAACCCTAACAATTTCTTCTGGTGTTGTAATTCCTTGATGGAGCTTTTCTAAGGCATTTTGTCGCAAGGTACGCAAACCCTCTGTTATTGCTTGTTGGCGAATGTCATTGGCATCGGCATTTGTACTTATTAGGTGACGAGTTTTATCTGAAAGTTGTAGCAATTCATATAAACCCACTCGCCCGCGATAGCCTGTATTGGCACAGCGTTCACAGCCTTTGCCGCGTAGGATTGAGGGAAAGTCGGTTTGGCTAATGCCTAATAAATCGGCTTCTTCTGGGGAAAGTGGCACCGATTCTGAGCAATCGAGACAAACTTTACGGACTAAACGTTGCGCCATGACGGCGATGATACTTGAGCTAATTAGGTAAGAATCGACTCCCATATCTTGTAAACGAGTAATGGCTGAAGCCGCATCATTGGTATGCAATGTTGAAAAAACTAAATGCCCAGTTAAAGCCGATTCTATAGCAATTTCTGCGGTTTCATGATCTCTAATTTCTCCTACCATAATAATATCAGGGTCTTGACGGACTATAGAGCGTAATCCTGCGGCAAAGTTTAAACCAACTTGAGGATTAACTTGGATTTGGGTAATGCCTTCTAGTTGGTATTCTACAGGGTCTTCAATTGTTATGATTTTTTGTTTGCCAGTGTTAATTTTTTCTAGTGTGGCATATAAAGTAGTAGTTTTGCCGCTACCAGTAGGACCAGTAATCAATATAATTCCATGAGGTTGCTGGATAAGTTTGCTATAAGGTGTTAAAACATCTTCAGGCATTCCAAGTTTATCTAAACTTACATGGACATCGCCGCGATCTAGGATGCGTAAAACTATAGATTCTCCATGAATACCGGGGAGAGTTGAAATGCGAATATCAAGACTGCGATCTGCTAATTGATAAGCAATACGACCATCTTGAGGTTCACGCTTTTTACCAATATCTAAATGTGCCATTAATTTGATACGAGAAGTTATAGCTGGTTGCTCATTGGCGGGTAGTTGTAAAATGTCAACCATGACTCCATCGACTCTACAGCGGATTTTTAAATACTTTTCTTCTGGTTCAAAATGAATATCGCTGGCATTTAAATCTACGGCGCGTTGAATGAGGTGATTAACCATTTTTATGATCTGATTATCACTACTTAAATCAATAAGATATTCGTTATCTAATTGATTAAGAGTTTTTTTGTCAGATGATTCGTCTAATTGTGGGGCTAATTTAGCACGCCAATGTTTAATTAAACGTTGCACCTTTTCCTCATTGCCAGATTGAAAACGAATCTGTGGGATTCGTAATAAACGAAATAAGAAACGAATTTTAGCAATGGTTTCAATTTTGGGAATGTTTGAAAAGATTAAACAGGGTTCATCTGGAAATTGTTCAACTGGTGCTATGTGATTTGGGGATAATAGTTGGTCAAAAAACTGTAAATTGAGTGCGTTCATATTAATTTACTGGTAGGCGGCTAAAACCGATTATTTTAATGCTACCGCTTAATTTGTTAGAGTAGCGGCGTATGTCTAAACTAATGATTTCGAGATTGATGCGATGTCTTTCTAGTGCGCTTAAAAATCTAATGAGTGCTGTTGAATTAGCTTCAAATTGTATGGATTGAATGACTAATAGCCATTTATCTGTATTAAATGAGGTATCAGGTGGTTGTAATGATTTAAAGGTGATTTGATTTCTATTTGCGAGGTTTTTGATGATACCTTGCATTTTTGCTCCGATTAATTGACGGTTTTTTCCAGATAAGAGGGAGCTTTCTATTTGTTGCTGTTCTAATTTGGCGCGTTGATTTTCTTGTTGCCAAAAGTCTGCTCGTTGGGCGAGTTTTTGGTAGCGTTGGATGTCTTGTTGTAATTTGTCGATGGATTGCCTGTAGTTATGATAAAAGTCGGTGGTTAAGGGATATAAGTAAAATGGTATTACACCGAACACAAAGATGAGGCTGGCAAGCTTAAATAGTCGTTTTTCGTTTTTAGTCATGTTAGTTGTATGAAGCCAAAGCTAAAGCTTTGGACTCCATGTTATTTTTAAATAGCCCGAATTTTTGCTTCTTGTGTTTGCAGTTCTTGCAAGGCGGCATTCATTTCTGCCACTCGTTGTTGTTCTTTTTGAACAATGTTTTGTGGAGCGCGAGCTGTGAATTTTGGATTGTTTAATTTGTTAGTGGATTTAGTCAGCTCTTTTTGGAGTTTATCCATTTCTTTTTGAAGTCGTTTTAGTTCTGCCTCTTTGTCGATTAATCCAGCTAATGGTACTAATATCCGCAAATCGCCGACTAATGCTATGGCGGATTCAGGTGAATTGGCATCTGGTTCTAGCCAGCTTACAGTTTCTAAACGCGCCATTTCAGTTATAAGGCGTTGATGTGCTTCCCATTTGGCTCGATCATCGCTATTACCGTTTTGTAGTAAAATTGGAAAAGCTTTTTTGGGGTTTATATCCATTTCAGCGCGAATCCGTCGCACGCCGACGATAAATTGTTTAATCCATTCAATTTCTTGTTCAGCTTGAGTGTCGATTTTATCGGTTTCAGCTTCTGGGTATGCTTGCAGTGAAATCGTATCGCCAGTTTTTCCTGCTAATGGTGCAATTTTTTGCCAGAGTTCTTCGGTTATAAAAGGGATAATTGGATGTAATAAGCGTAATAGGGTTTCAAGTACGCTAATTAGAGTACGACGTGTGCCACGTTGTGCGGCTTCTCCAGCATTTTGTAACACGGATTTGGAAAATTCTAAATACCAGTCACAATATTCATTCCAAGTAAAATCATATAAAGTATTAGCAGCTAAATCAAAGCGATAGCTGTTAATATGTTGATTAACTTGCTCCTCAACGGTTTGTAGCTGTGAAATTATCCATTTATCAGCTAAGGATAATTCAAAATTTAAGCCAGTATCTTTACCTTCGGTAGTCATTAAGACATAGCGTGTGGCATTCCATAATTTGTTGCAAAAATTCCGATAGCCTTCGATTCTGCCTAAATCAAAACGAATATCTCTACCAGTAGAAGCTAGAGCGGCAAATGTAAAGCGTAGGGCATCTGTACCAAAAGAGGGTATGCCTTTGGGATATTGCTTACGGGTGTTTTTTTCAATTTTGGCTGCCATTTCTGGCTGCATTAAATTGCTTGTCCGTTTTGTAACAAGTGATTCTAAATCAATTCCGTCAATTAAGTCTAAAGGATCTAAAACATTGCCTTTAGATTTCGACATTTTTTGACCATCGGCATCTCGAATTAAACCATGAATATAGATTTCGCGGAAAGGAACTTCACCAGTAAATTTTAATCCCATCATAATCATCCGCGCTACCCAAAAGAAAATGATGTCAAAGCCAGTAACCAATACGCTAGTTGGATAAAAAGTTTTTAAACGCTCAGTTAGTTCTGGCCAACCCAAAGTAGAAAATGGCCATAATGCTGAAGAAAACCAAGTATCTAGGACATCAGAATCTTGTACTAATTGAGTAGATTCAGAAATTTGGTATTTTTTGCGAACATGGGCTTCAGAATAACCAACATAAATCTCCCCGTTTTTGTCATACCATGCAGGAATACGATGCCCCCACCAAATTTGACGACTAATACACCAATCTTGAATTTTATTCATCCAGTCAAAATAGGTTTTTTTCCAATTATCAGGGATAAATTTAATTTCGCCAGTTTCAACGGCTTTAATGGCAGGTTCAGCTAATGGCGCGATTTTAACAAACCATTGATCAGTTAAAAAAGGTTCAATAATGGTATGACTACGATCTCCGCGTGGAACCATTAATTTATGTGGTTTAATTTCACCAAGTAAACCAGCCGCATCTAAATCAGCTAATATTTGTTTACGCGCCTCAAAACGATCCATTCCTTGATATTTACTTGGGGCATTTTCATTAATTTTGGCATCAATGGTAAAAATATTGATTATGGGTAAATCATGACGTTTGCCCATTTCATAGTCATTAAAATCATGAGCAGGTGTAATTTTGACACAACCAGTACCAAATTCAGGATCAACATAACTATCAGCAATAATAGGAATCTTGCGATTAGTCAAAGGCAAGGCGATCTCTTTACCTATAACTGATTGATAGCGTTCATCTTTCGGGTGAACTGCAACCGCAGAATCACCAAGCATAGTTTCAGGGCGAGTAGTGGCTACAATTAAATGTCCACTACCATCGGCTAAGGGATAACGTAAATGCCATAAAGAGCCATTTTCCTCTTTAGATTCTACTTCTAAATCTGAAACAGCAGTATGTAAAACTGGATCCCAATTAACCAGACGTTTACCACGATAAATTAAGCCTTCTTCATAGAGTAGGACAAAAACTTCGCGCACCGCAGCAGAAAGCCCTTCATCCATTGTAAAACGTTCATGCTCCCAATCGAGTGAGGCACCCATTCGGCGTAATTGTCGCGTAATATGCCCGCCAGAATGTGCCTTCCAATCCCAGATTTTTGCTATAAATTTTTCACGACCTAAATCGTGACGTGTTTTGCCTTCCTGCGCTAGTTGTCGCTCAACAACCATTTGCGTTGCAATGCCAGCATGATCGCTACCAGCTTGCCAAAGGGTATTATCGCCTTTCATACGGTGATAACGAATTAATAAATCCATTAAAGTATCTTGAAAAGCGTGTCCCATGTGTAATGTACCAGTGACATTAGGAGGAGGGATCATAATACAGTAAGGCTTTCCCTTGCCTTGAGGGGCAAAATAGCCATTTTTTTCCCAAATGTTATACCAATGTTGTTCTATTGAGTGGGGATTGTAGGTTTTTTCCATTTTTTTGGTTGGTTATTGAGCAATTAGCTCGTAAATTGAATTATTGAAATAAATTAGTGCTTTATCCATTAATTGTCTGAACTGTGATTTATATGATTAACTGATTAACTCTGATTAAAAATCTCAATCAAAATAATCAGAGTAATCACAAAAATCATAACAATCACAGTTAAGACAATCTCAACTAATTGTCTGAACTGTGATTTATCTGATTAACTGATTAACTCTGATTAAAAATCTCAATCAAAATAATCAGAGTAATCACAAAAATCATAACAATCACAGTTCAGACAATCTCCACTAATTGTCTGAACTGTGATTTATATGATTAATCTGATTAACTCTGATTAAAAATCTCAATCAAAATAATCAGAGTAATCACAAAAATCATAACAATCACAGTTCAGACAATCTCCACTAATTGTCTGAACTGTGATTTATATGATTAATCTGATTAACT
>JALWSU010000076.1:7857-8058 GCA_026993485.1 Thiotrichaceae bacterium
CTGATTAAAAATCTCAATCAAAATAATCAGAGTAATCACAAAAATCATAACAATCACAGTTCAGACAATCTCCACAAATTGTCTGAACTGTGATTTATATGATTAACTGATTAACTCTGAAATCTCAATCAAAATAATCAGAGTAATCACAAAAATCATAACAATCACAGTTCAGACAATCTCCACTAATTGTCTGAACTG
>JALWSU010000077.1 GCA_026993485.1 Thiotrichaceae bacterium
CTCATCTTAACGATTTATTGTCTTTAGTAGAACAGGGTACACAAGTTATTATTTCTCAATAGAAAAAACCAATTGCTCGTTTAATGCCATTAGTATTGCCTAATAAATTGCCACGCATACCAGGCTTACATGCAGGTTCTACTTGGACTAGCAAAGATTTTGATGAACCTATAGAATTGTAAGGATTCAAGGTGAAACTTTTATTAGATACGCATACATTTATCTGGTGGAATAATGAACCAGATAAACTTTCGCCACAAGTATTTAAATTACTTGAAAATAGTGAAAATATCGTTTTACTCAGTGTAGTAACTCCTTGGGAAATGCAAATAAAACTCCAAACTGGAAAATTGAAACTTGAGATTCCCTTGTCTGAAATGATTAATAATCAATTACAAGCAAATAATTTTGAGCTATTATCAGTGACACTACCACATGTATTAGGATTGCAGACTTTACCCACAACCCACAAAGATCCATTTGATCGCTTATTGATTGCTCAAGCTAATGTAGAAAAAGCTACCATTCTTAGCAAAGATGCGGTTTTTACTCAATATAATTTTGTCAAAGGTTTTATTCGTTGTCTTACATTAGTTGTACTCTTTTCATAGCTTAATATCATGGCATTGAAGCGGGAGCTTGGGAACGAGAACCATAACGAGAAAATAGAATCGTCGGAGTGCAAGGTTACCTTGCATTGGACGTATTCATTATCAGTCGGCTAAATTTCTCAAGCTTGGAATGAATTAGGGGAAATTTACTATCAACAAGGGCAATTTCCACGAAGTTTAGAAGCCCATCTACATGCCTGTAAAACTGATAAAGATTCTAAGCAGCGTGTTAGGGATTTATTAAAAAATAACCCTTATGCTGTCACCTTGATTTTAAAATAAAATTTCAGTTTGTCAGTATGCTCAGCTTACTGATAAGCTTAAAAAACTGTCCGACCCCCCTAAAACAGTTGATTAAGAGGAAATTCTGATGCACAGTATAGCTAAAAAAATTGTTACTAATGAAGACATGCAACCGATTGCGGTACAAATTGATTATGCGGATTGGTTAGAAATTGAACCGCTATTAAATCAATATTCACCGAAAAATCAAGTTACAACATTGAAACACAATACTAGCGTTTGGCAACATAAATGGAGTGAATTAGCTGAGCAAATAGATGCTGCATGGCAAAGCGAAAAAAGTGCTGTTGAAATTTTAGGGGAAATGCGACGATGAGCAGTGTAACTATAAATGCCAGCGTTTTCATAGCAGCATTACATCCAAGTGAACCAGGATATACCGAAAGTTGGCAATGTCTTCAACTAATTCAGCAAAATACTATAGAAGTTATATGTCCGACATTGGTACTTCCTGAATGTGCTGCGGCTATTATACGTCCAACACAAAATCGGCAATTGGCATTAAACGCTATACAAATGGTGTCTAATTTTCCACTTATAAACCTAATTTCATTGACACCAGATTTAGCAAATCGTGCTGCTGAAATTGCTATTGAATGTCGTCTGCGTGGTGCAGATGCGATTTATGTGACGGTTTCAGAATTTTATTCTACACAACTCATTAGTTTAGATAAGGAAATGTTAGAACGTGGCAAACAAATTGTCACAACAATAACACCAGACGAATTTGGTAAAATCTTGTCGTAACAAAATTTTACCAAATTTTTTGTTCAAGGTAACCTTGAACTCCAAATATGAAATGACCTAGATAGCAATTTTATTGCTAATCATTGACATTAGGCTAAATGGAGTCTAATCTCAATAATTACGAATAAGGGAGCAATCAACCCATTATCCCCTCGCCTAATGGAAGCTTAGGGTTACTTTTTTCAAGTGAATACGATTTAGTTAGAGTTTATCTGACTCTTACTTTAAAACGCCAAAACCACAAAATAGGCTTTGGTTATGTTTAAGGGGCAAGCTCCCTAAGGTGATAAACCATCTATCACCTTTGTTATTACCT
>JALWSU010000078.1 GCA_026993485.1 Thiotrichaceae bacterium
GTACTCCATCCTTTAATTTAATGGCTGTGACGCTCAAGCGTGGGAACGAGTAAAATTATTGTCTTATGTCAACTTTGACTAACATTCTCTAAAGTCTTTAGAAAATCCGCTATTGTGTCGCATTTAACAGCAGTAGTTAATAAAATATCTAACTTGGTTTCGTTGGTAATGCGTGCTAACTGTTGCTCGATTTTTTGATAAGAGGGAAGCTCTGGCTTAAAGCGCAATTCCACGATTTTCAAAATATCATGACGGCTTCCCTCTTCACGCCCTTGGTTACGAAGGCGGCGCATTAACGGAGTTTCATCCAAAACATCATCAGTTTCAATCAGGTTTTCTAACATAGTTAGTATCTGCTCGTTTACTCGTTCCCAAGCTCCACCAGCTTCAATGCCATGATATTAAGCTATGAAACTCGACTATCAAGTTTTTTGATTTAAGCCCTGAAAGGGCGAGATATACCAGCCTGGGGCAACGCCCCAGGAATGATTTGTCCATAAAGACATTCTGTCACGCCCTTTCAGGGCTTCATATCATACCTGCACATAATCCTAGGGCGATGCCCTAGGCTAGTATCTATCGCCCTTTCAGGGCTATAATCAATCATTTACAAACCAACTTGATAGTCGAGTGAAAAGAGTACAGCGAATGTCAGACAACGAATAAAACCTGTTACAAATCATCATCAGCGAACTGATTTGGTTTTTATTCGTTGTCTGAGATTCGTTGTACTCCATCCTTTAACTTAATGGCAGTGACGCTCAAGCTTGTAGTTACAATTACTTAACTGCGTGAAGTCATAATTTATTATTCTTAAATAACGCGCCAAGGAGCTTTGGAAAAACAATTTTGGATTACCTTTAATTTTTTAAGATCAGATCTTATCTGCTTTTTATTTTGTTTTTGCTGAACCATATTATTTTGAATATCTTGAAGATATAGACGATAATTATCTTCTAAATTATCACAACCTTTATCAATCATATGATTTAGTTTTTTGAATTCACTTTCTATGTTCTCCAAGATTTTTTCAACTATCTTTTCGTTTATAAACATACCTATTATGTATTTAGCTAGTAGCTTTCTATAACCAAGCAAACTTGACAATTGTATTGTGGAGTATCCAATAGCTATTCTAGTCATTGGGTCATCGTCACCTAGTGTTATACCTATTTTATTAATTGTCACACTATATTTTTCCAGTTCTTCACTGACATTTTTTTCAACATCATAAATTGCACGTTTAAATATATTTTCTACAGCACTTTGTAACCTTTCCAAAATTAATGACGGGGCATATCTTTTATTATAGGAATTACGAATTATACGTTCTAATTCTTCCTCCGTGAGAATAGCATTGATTTTAGCTTTTATCTTATATATGGTTTTTTGTCTAGTATCTTCAACCAGATTTTGCAATGACAACTTAGTGTTCTTTATTGCTTGAAAGCGTTTCTGTTGCGGTTTTGGTGACAGTATGAGCTTATACTCTTTGAACAATTTAACATAATTTGTAACTTCTACTTGATAGGTTTGGATAATTGATTTAATCTGAGTCTCGCTCTTTTTCTGCATTAGCTTGACTTTTTGTTGAGTCTGACAGCGAATTAATTCTGGTAGAGTAGTTTTTAAATATTCAGACAATGCTCTAATTAAAGGCTCTCGGCGTTCAGGAATCTCAGTCCAAAAACTAAACCAGCGTTTTCTCAAAGCTTCAACTGTGATTTTTTGCCCAATTTTCTCACCTCTTAAATCCAGTAATCCTTTACAATTCTCTTGGGTAAAATGACGATAAATCCTACTACTAACTGTATTTTTTAGATTTTCTAATTTCAAATCACTGTGGTGACTTGCTGCTTGACTGGCAACAAAAAATAGATTGCTGAAGACAGGTAAACTTGAATCAATTGCTTCAGGTGCTCTAAGTTGACTAAATATAGATTGTAGTAAAGACATATCAGTGTGGTC
>JALWSU010000079.1 GCA_026993485.1 Thiotrichaceae bacterium
CAGCACTATAAACACCATTAACTTTGGTAGCTTTTATCATTAAATTGGCACCAATTTCAAGCGCACGCAAACTAGCGGCTGAATCGGTAGTAAAAAAAGGATTGCCGGTGCCAGCAACAAAAATCACAACTCGCCCTTTGGTTAAATGTTCCAAAGCATCCTTTTGGCTATAAGCTTCACAAACGGTATCAATGCGGAATGCTGACATGACACGAGCTTCAATGCCCAGTTTTTGTAAAGCATCCTGTATAGCTAAACCATTCATTACAGTGGCTAACATTCCCATTTGATCAGCAGAAACCCGATTGATACCACTTTTGGTTAAACCTGCTCCACGAAATATATTCCCACCACCAATAACTAAGCCTAATTCCACTCCAAGGCGTACCAATTCACGCACTTCTTCGGCAAAATTAGACAACACTTGTGGATCAATACCAAAATCGCTTTTGCCCATTAGGGCTTCGCCGCTCATTTTTAGTAAAATACGACGATAAACTACTGAAATATCCGACATAATTAAAAATTCTTGCCATAGTTAAAAGGCCGAAGAACTTCAAGTCCATCGACCTTTAGAAAAAACGTAACTACTCAGGGCAACCGATTGCCCCTACAATAATATTCAGACCTCAAGTAACGAAATCTGGCTTGCTATGTAGGGGCAATCCCTCTATGTAGGGGCAATCCCTTGTGGTTGCCCTGAATAGTTACGAAAAAAACTAACTAGCCCCTACTTGCTGCATCACTTCATCAGCAAAGTTTTCGTTTTTCTTCTCAATCCCTTCACCAACTTCAAAACGCTCAAAATGTACTACACTAGCATTATTCGCTTTGAGTAATTTTCCCACGCTTCGCTCTGGTTCCTTAATAAAGGGTTGACCAAGTAAAGTTATTTCGCCTAAAAATTTTTTAAGACGCCCTTCTATCATTTTTTCAATGATATCATCTGATTTTCCACTACTAGCTGCTTGTGCCGCAAAAATTTCTTTTTCCTTAGCCACCATTTCAGGCGGCACTTGCTCAGCATGTACGCACTGCGGACGACTAGCAGCAATGTGCATAGCAATATCCTTAGCTAATTCTGGACTACCACCACGCATATCAACTAAGACACCAATTCGTGTTCCATGTAAATAGACACCTAAATGACCCGCTTTGGCTTCCATTAAAGCAAAGCGTCGCACATTGATATTTTCACCAATTTTGGCAATTAAATCTTTACGTGCCTCTTCAACACTTTTATTCTTGCCAACTAATGGCGCAGTCATTAAAGCTTCCATGCTTGTAGGATTTTCGCGTAAAATAGTGGCTGCTACAGCATCGCAAAATTCTTTGAAGTCATCTCCTTTGGAAACAAAATCGGTTTCACAATTAACTTCAAGCATTACAGCATGATTATTATCTTGCTGTATCACTATTAAACCTTCGGCAGCAATTCTTCCAGCTTTTTTAGCCGCTTTGGCTTGCCCAGATTTACGCATTGCCTCAATCGCAGCTTCAAGATTACCTCCATTTGCCACCAATGCTTTTTTACATTCCATCATGCCCGCACCAGTGCGTTCACGCAGCTCTTTAACCAATGCTGCTGAAATTTTCATTTTATTAACCTCGTTATATGACTGAAAAATAAATTTGGGCAACAGGATTGCCCCTAATATAGCTTTTCAGATAAAGATTTTGGCGACAAACCTCCGAGGTTTTAAAAACCTCGGAGGTTTGGCTACGCTAACTTCGTTAGATTAGGCTTCTGTTGTTTCTTCCTCAACTTCTTCCATATAATCCTCATTTTCTGCCGCCACCGCTTCTGAAGCTTGGCGGGCATCAAGGATAGCATCAGCTATTCCATTAGCATACAAGCTAATTGCACCAATAGCATCATCATTGCCCGGAATTACATAATCAATATTCATTGGCGAATTATTCGTATCTACAACACCAACAATCGGAATACTGAGTTTAACTGCTTCTTTCACAGCAATTTTTTCATGGCCAACATCAATAATAAACAAAGCATCGGGTAGGCCATTCATATCTTTAATCCCACCCAAGCTACGTTCCAGTTTTTCTAATTCACGATTGAGTGATAGAGCTTCTTTTTTGGTTAAGCGAAGTAAAGTCCCATCTTGTGTGATCGTTTCTAAATCCTTGAGACGTTTGATAGAGGCACGAACGGTTTTATAATTAGTCAACAAACCTCCAAGCCAACGGCGGTTGATATAAGGCATACCACAGCGAATCGCTGCATCTTTGACAACCTCTTGTGCCGCACGTTTCGTGCCTACAAATAAAACTTTACCCTTGTTAGCGGCCAATTTACCTAGAAAATTACCCGCCTCATTAAACATTGGCAAGGTTTTTTCTAGGTTAATAATATGAATCTTTTTGCGTTCCCCAAAAATATACGGAGCCATTTGTGGATTCCAGTAACGAGTTTGGTGACCAAAATGTACCCCTGCTTCCAGCATTTGACGCATTGAGATGTTTGACATAAATGTTGTTGCTCCAATTGGGTTATTTCACTCTACTCCCATAGTCACTCTGGTAGAATATCCCACGACTATGGAGTACTAAATCGTACCCAAATTAAAAATTATATATCAATTCAGTTAGTTAAATAAAAGGTTAGCTGCTTTTTGAGCAAAAGTCATTATTATATAATATAACTGCTTATACCACAAAAAACTTATCACAATAAAATCTTATATGGCAATTACAATCAAAACCGCTGAAGAAATTGAAAAAATGCGCGTTGCGGGACGCTTAGCAGCCGAAGTTTTAGATATGATTACACCCCATGTCCAAGCTGGCATTACGACTAATGAATTAGATAAATTGTGCCATGATCATATTGTTAATGTGCAAAAAGCTATCCCTTCTCCTTTGAATTATAAGGGATTTCCTAAATCTATTTGCACTAGCATTAATCATCAAGTATGTCACGGCGTACCCGGACAGCGGGTATTGAAAAATGGAGATATTCTGAATATTGATATTACTGTGACTAAAAATGGCTATCATGGCGATACTAGTCGAATGTTTATGATTGGTAAACCTAGTATCCGTGCTAAACGTCTAATTGAAATTGCTTATGAATGTCTCTGGATTGGCATCCGTCAAGTCAAGCCCGGTGGCTATTTAAGCCAAATAGGCAAGGCGATTCAACAATATGCAACACATCAAAAATGTTCTGTAGTCCGTGAATATTGTGGGCATGGAATCGGTAAAAAATTCCACGAACCGCCCCAAGTACTACATTATTACAGTACTGAAGTTAAGGATACCCTATTACGTCCTGGTATGACATTTACCATTGAGCCTATGATTAATGCTGGCAAACGACATATCAAAGTATTACCTGATAAATGGACCGTTGTCACTAAAGATCATAAACCTTCGGCTCAATGGGAACATACCATTTTAGTCACAGAGGATGGGGTTGAAGTCCTCACATTAGGCAAGAACGAAAAACAACCCCAAGGGTAAGTTTATTTCGATAAGGTTTCAGTGATGCTAAATGCCCCGCGTAAATCTCCCACTTTAAAGCCAGTAGCTTTATCATTTGGATACAATTCTTGAAGTTTATTCATAACTTTTGGGGCAATCTCTGATCCATGACACCTTAAACAAACACCGCGTGTGGGAATAGCTTTCATATAACGCACTTGACGTTGCCCATTGTTTTCAACCACTTCAACAAATTCTAGCCGTTTAGGATTTTCACCTTGCGCCTTGCGCTGCTCAAATTGTTCTAACACTGCCCTTTCCCAATCATCTGGGGCATTGTTGGAATTGCGGGGTTTAAGGCTAGTTCGTTTGACAGAAAAACCGACTTGTTTGGAGACTTTGCTACTAATAGACTCAGCTTTGGTATGGCACACACTTAAAGCATTGACAGCCCCACCTGCTCTTAAAGCCGTTTTCAGTTCCGATTTTAAGCTCATCACTAAGCTTTTGATAGCACTACGATATTTCATCACTCTGGCTGACATGTCTTCATCGGCAATTGCAGGTGATGATAGAAATGCAGATAAGGCAATAGCAATTGTAAAACGTTTCATATTTTTTTATTCCTATTAACTTATGTTATGCAAACGAAAGTAAATAAAACCTGACAGGTTTGTCTTAACAATTTTCATTACAACCCAAACACTAACTTTAAATATGGATAAAGTTTCAAGTTTAAACCAAGCAAAAGTCTTAATTGTTGGATTAGGAGGTTTAGGCTCACCAGTGGCAATGTATTTAGCAGCCGCAGGCGTGGGGCATTTAGTGCTGGTTGATTTTGATCGGGTTGATTTGTCGAATTTACAACGGCAAATTGTACATGACACCGCGCAAATTGGACAATATAAAACCCTATCGGCTCAAAATAAATTGCAGGCACTTAATCCTAACATACAGATTAGCATACTTAATCAAGCCCTAGATGAGGTAGTTTTAGAACAACAATTAGATAAAATCAATGTTGTTGTGGATGCAAGCGATAATTTTGCAACACGTTTTGCTATTAATGCTGCTTGTGTACGCACTAAAACACCGCTAGTCTCAGGTGCAGCACTGCGTTGGGGTGGACAAGTCGCAGTTTTTTTACCAGCTCAAAAAAATAGTCCATGTTATCATTGTTTATATGATAACAATGAAGAACAGCAAGAAACTTGTAGTCAACAAGGCATAATTGCTCCACTTGTTGGTATCATTGGTAGTATTCAAGCTGTTGAAGTGATAAAAATCTTGTTAGGTGTAGGAAAATCGCTTGTTGGTAAATTATTAATTTTTGATGCCTACACTGGAAACTGGCGTAAGTTGCAACTACACAAAGACCCAGCTTGCCCGGTATGTTCATAATTCTAACATTTAAAAAATCATCGTTTGGACTCCAATTTTTAATTCATAGTTTGGTACATAAATATGACAATCACAGTAAAATTTTTTGCCAGTTTACGAGAACAAATTGGACAAAGTGAAATCGAAATTGACTCTGCTGAAACCGTTGCCCAAGCTTGGGCAAAAGCTTGTAACAATGCCCCCTTACCTAGTCATATATTAATGGCTATAAATCAAGAATATGTTGATAAAAATGCTGCCGTGAAAAATGGTGATGAAATAGCATTTTTCCCTCCAGTAACAGGAGGTTAGAGAAAATATGAGTATTGAAATTACTTCAAAAGAGTTCAATCCTTGGAATAGTTTACAAGCTTATGAAAAAAACCTTGTAGCATTGCATGGCAAATCAGGTGCTGTCGCCACCTTTGTTGGCACTATGCGCGATTATAATGATGGCGATAGTGTACAAGCCATGTTTTTAGAACACTATCCGGGTATGACAGAAAAATATTTGCAAAAAATCAGTGACACGGCTTTAAAACGTTGGGATATTTTAGATACGTTTATTATTCATCGCGTAGGAGAAATACTTCCCGGAGAAACAATTGTTTTAGTTGCCGTTTGGGCTGGACATCGTGCGCCTGCTTTTGAAGCTTGCCGTTTTTTGATTGAGGAACTCAAATTTCAAGCACCGTTTTGGAAACGAGAAACTTTGAGTAATGATAATGGCGTAAGATGGGTAGAAAAAAATACTAATTGATAATTAGTTTAACTGAGGTTACGCAGCCTGCTTCAATTCATTTTGGCCAAAAACCTACGAGGTTTTCAAAACCTCGTAGGTTTAAGCTAAAATAAATAAGATTTACGCATTTGTTCTCGTTCCCACGCTCCAGCGCACTCTCTTATACATAAGGGCAACCGATTGCCCCTACAGTAAATCGTTGTTTGTAGGGGCAATCCCTTGTGGTTGCCCTGTGAGGCGTTTACGGATTAAACGTAATGAAATCAAGTATTTAAAACATTATGTATCAAGGAGTGCGCTGGAACGTGGGAACGAGAGTGCGTAACATCAGTTATTTATATAAAAGGAGTATAGGAAAATTTTTTATGATACCAAAATTTTTTAAATCTCAAAAATCGCTAACTCGTGCAACCATCATTCAGATGGGTATTAGGATAGCGATTATCATCATTACAGTAACGCTTGTCAGTTATTGGCATATAATGTCCAATTTAGAAACACAAGTAGTTGAACAGCTAAAAAAATACATCACTGAGCGTGGTAAGCGTGAAAGTAGTCTATTTATCCTTTCAGAAGATAACCATGCCATTTATAAACAGGAATTTCTTTCCCAACTTAAACAAATAGGTAATGAGGTTCCCAGAAAAAGATTTAATAAAATTTTTCAAGCTCAAAAAGATGGCACTGTGAGAATGCACCCGCAATTTTTTAACGGCTTCAAGCAAGCTGATAGTGGCGTTGTCATTAAAGGATTAACAGGTTTTATTGGTCAAAACCAGACTATTACCGATGATATTATCCAACGTGTAATCATTACTTTTGATATGCTCAATACCTTTGCTCCTGCTTGGGCTTCCTGGCAAGATCGCTTTCCAAATCTTTATGTATCTATGCCAGAAAATATCCTCTTAGAATACTGGATTGGTACACCTTGGGGTTTGGATGCTCCTGCTGACATCAAACTAGCTGAAGAAGTTTGGGTTGCTGTTGCAGATAAAAAACATAACCCTAAACGAGAAACAGTTTGGACAAGCGTTTATTATGATACTGTTGCCAAGGATTGGATGGTATCTTGTGCAACTCCAGTCGATGTTAATGGGAAACATCTGATTACTATTGGACATGATATTTTATTGAATAAATTGTTTAAAGGAGCTATAGATGATCACCTTGATGGAGCTTATAATATCATTTTCCGTGAAGATGGTCGTCTCATTGTTCATCCCGATAAAAACAACGAAATTCGAGAAAAAGGCGGTGAAATAGATATTCTTAAAACTGGCGATCAACACCTGATTGATATATTTCAACAGGTAAAAAATATCAAGCCGGGGCAAGTTGTCATTGATAATAGTGAAGATGATGAATATCTTGCAGTAACCAAAATTAATGGTCCAGATTGGTATTTTGTTACTGTTTATCCCAAATCGTTACTTAGCCATTTAGCGTTTGAGACTGCGCGTTTTATTTTATTTTTAGGCATTATCTCATTATTGATTGAACTGATTGTATTATTTATAGTTTTACGCCGGCAAGTGACTCAACCTTTGCAAGAATTTTTGGGTGCGACTAAAGAAATTGCGGCTGGTAATTTTAATGTTGAAGCAATGCAACACTTACCTTTGAGCCGTAACGATGAAATTGGCGAACTAGCTCGTTCATTTTACGATATGGCTGGACAATTGAAAACTTCATTTGAGACTTTAGATGCTAAAGTTATTGAGAGAACTGCCCAATTAAATGAGAAAATTGAAGAACTAACGAGAACTCGTCAAGAAATGATACAAAGTGAAAAAATGGCAGCTTTGGGTCAACTTGTTGCTGGTATTGCCCATGAAATTAATACTCCATTAGGGGCGATTCGTTCCTCATCAGAAAGTATTTCAAGTGGGTTAAAAGAAACTTTGGAGAAGTTACCAAAACTCTTTCAAGTACTAACCCCTGAATTGCAGGAGAACTTTTTTGCTCTACTTGAAGACTCATTGCAAAGTCAAATCACTTTGACAGTTAAAGAAAAAAGAACAGCGAAAAAAACCATTGCAGCAGAATTGAAACAAGCTGGCATCGAAAATGCTCGTGTTTTAACAGATACTTTTATTAGTCTTGGTATTTATGAACATGCAGATCAATATGTCGAGCTGCTAAAACATCCACAGCGTGATTTGATTTTTGATACTGCTTATCAACTTTCTACTCTCACTAGGGGTACTGGAAATATAAGCACAGCGGTTGAACGAGCTTCTAAGGTTATTTTTGCTTTGAAAACCTTTGCTCACTTTGATCAAAGTGGCGAAAAAATTGCCTCAAATTTGCGAGAAGGATTAGAAACTGTCCTTACGCTATACCACAATCAAATTAAACATGGCGTTGATCTGATTAAAG
>JALWSU010000080.1 GCA_026993485.1 Thiotrichaceae bacterium
AAAAGAATCCCGTCGTTTATCCAGACGAATAAAATCCTACGAAAAAAGAGGCAAAGCCTACTATCTCATAGGTTATGGTTTAGGTACAAAAGTGATACTGGAAAGCCTAAATAAGCAAAAAAAGAGCTTAAAAAACCTAAAAGGAATTTACTTTTTAGGAACAACTTTACCTAAGAATAGCAAACTCAGAAATCCCCGCATTCTTCCCAAAGGCTTAAAAATCATCAACTTCTATTCACCGAAATACGATAAAGTTTTAAAATCGCTACCCCAATCGGCAGGCATAAAAGGCTTTAAAATGCAATACTTTCAAAACTTTAAAACCGACGCCTCTCATTCACCAAGAGATGACGAATGTAATTTTTTCAATCTAACAAATAGCATTGGATACTTTATCGCCTATAACGAAGGTTACACAATCGCAACTAAGCAAATCAAATGTGATTTATCATCTACCCCTCGTAACCGTTGGAATAACATAATAGATTTAGGCACTGCATGGATACAGCAAAATGCTTGTCCAGAATCGATGAATTATTTTCGTATTATTGATAAAAGGAAACATCATGTTCTAAATAAGGATTGTAATCTACACCATTTGATAAAAGTGCGGCAGAAACAAGGGCCTATAGAAAGGAACAAACAATAGCCACCTAATACCATCCCAGTGGCAATGCAATTAAGCATTTGAAACTAAAACAAAAAATAAACCTGACAGGTTTTTAAAACCTGTCAGGTTTGGCTTAACTTAATGGCAGTACCCCTCCCAGCGGGAGGGAAAAAATCAAGGTTCCGCCACCACTCGAAATCCAACATTATTATAACTACTATCCATATAACTCCAATTACGAGCTGCAACCCTACAAAGTCTAGGATCAAGAAACCATGAACCACCACGAAGCACTCGCCCACTATGGTTATCTTCATCAGCACAAGTGAGTTCCTTACCACGATAGCGGGATTGATAGGCTGAGCATGTCCATTCCCAAACATTACCTACCATATCATATAAACCAAAAGCATTATTAGCAAAAGAACCAACTGGAGCAGTTTGTTTATTACTCCATCGGCTGCCACTCTTAGCACAGTTCGCCATATTCTCACCAACATCATCGCTATAACCATAGACTTTTTGTTTCCCAGCCCGTGCCGCATATTCCCATTCGGCTTCAGTAGGTAAACGATAGTGGCGACCAGTTTGTTCAGTCAACCATTTAGTATAAGTAGTTGCATCTTGCCATGATACCCAAATCACTGGGCGATTATCTCGTCCCCAACCCTCATCATCAGGTTTTTTCGCTGCTGTAGCTTTAAGAAAGCTATCATATTGTTCAAAAGTTACTTCATAGCGTGACATTGCAAAGGCTTGTATTGATACCTCATGTACTGGTTGCTCGTCACGATTACCTATACCTTGAATATCTCCCATTTGAAACTTTCCGGCTGGAATACAAATCATTTCCGGCCCAAGTTCATCATAAACTAGACGATCACGAAAAACTTGCTTAGGTTGATTGCAAATAGGTCGTGGTATGCGAATTTGTTGTCGAATTTGACGAATTGGGGATTTTAACCAAATATCAAATGCTTTCAAACTAAGTGGAACGGTAGGATTTACTAAACGTAAACTAGCTAAATATCGTTTAGCTTTAATCTCATTACCTTGCTTTAAAGCTTTTTTGATCCATTTGATATAACGTTCTTCAATTTGCTTGATTCCCTTCAAAGCCTTTGCATTAGTTCTATCTGTTTTTAAAACTTGTCGATAACAAGCTAAGGCATTTTCACCTTCAACTTTCCCAGAAGTTAAATAATTTGCTTGCAAATACTTTTCACAAGTCAATAATAATTCTGAAAGTTCTGTTTGTGCTAAAAGATTGCTACTTATGATTAAGCTCAAGAATAAAACTAAATAATGGTACATAATGATGAATAAATATATCCTTATTGATTTTTATGAAGATTATTTTGATCGTTCCCATGCCGAGCGTCACTGCTAAGTTAAGCCAAACCTGCCAGGTTTTAAAAACCTGGCAGGTTTTTTACCGTTGGAATTTCAAAAACCTCCGAGGTTTTCAAAACCTCGGAGGTTTATACCAAAACAGACTACAACGATTCAGCCAACCGAACCAATTTCACAAACTCCGCACGATAGCCAAACGGATCCTTACCCAGCGCACCTTGCGCCAACTTAATAATATCATTATAAGAAAAATGTCCCAAATATTTGCCACCTCGCAATTCTTGCCCAAAAGCTGCAACTGCGGCAGAAAAGCGAAAACGCTGACTGGTTTGATTTAAATTCTTGATAATCTTGTCTTTCAAGATGCGGTTTTCTAGCAATTTACTGGTATTGCCATTTGGAGCTTTATAGCGGAGGCGCACAAATGCTAGTTCATTCCCATGTTGTGCTTGAGTTTTATTGGTATTTTTACTATAGCGCAATTTTTCTAAGCGTTCACCACCGCTACCAACTAAGGCGATTTCATATAAAGCAGTAACACTATGCCCAGCACCAATTTCGCCAGCATCAACTTTGTCATTATTAAAATCCTCACGCTTTAATAAACGATTTTCATAACCAATGAGACGATATTCGGCAACAATTGCCGGGTTAAATTCAATTTGAATTTTGACATCTTTGGCAATGGTATTGAAAGTTGAAGATATTTCATCAACCAAGACTTTTCGCGCTTCATTAATACTATCAATATAAGCATAATTGCCATTACCAGCATCAGCTAATTGTTCCATTAAATTATCATTATAATTGCCAGTACCAAAACCTAAGGTTGTCAAAGAAATTCCGCTTTTGCGTTTTTCCTCAATAAGATTTTTCAAAGCCTCAAAATTCACAGTTCCGACATTAAAATCACCATCAGTTGCCAACAAAACGCGATTAATCCCATTTTTAATAAAAGCTTGTTGAGCCATAGCATAAGCTAGTTTTATACCTTCACCACCATTAGTTGAACCGCCAGCAGTAAGACGTTCTAAAGCCGCATTAATTGTAGCAGTTTGATTACCCGCAGTCGGTTCCAATACTACCCCAGATGCGCCAGCATAAACTACAATTGACACTTTATCCTTTGCACTCAATTGCTTAGTGAGCAACTTTAAAGATGATTTCAGCAATCCCAATTTATCTGGACTATCCATTGAACCAGAAACATCAATTAAAAAGACTAAATTAGCTGGAGGCAATTTATCTTTAGGGATGTTATAACCCTTGATGCCAATATGTAGCAAACGAGTTTTTGGATTCCAAGGCGTTGGACCAACTTCAGTTGTCACCCTAAAAGGCGGATCAAGACTATCTGGTAATGGATAATCATAGGTAAAATAATTGATCATTTCCTCAACACGCACTGCATCATGTTGTGGCAAACGCCCACTATTGAGTATGCGCCGCACATTGGCATAAGCTCCAGTATCGACATCAATACTAAAGGTAGAAACTGGATTTTCTTGCACTCGTTTGATTGGGTTATCTTGAAAATGGGCATAATTTTCCCGATCAATCGGTGTTATCGCTGGTTTAGGTAAATCGCCTCCTGAAGGTGCTGCATCAGCTGCGATGGTGGCTGCCATATGGTTACCACTCATCTTAGCGGAAACTGGAGGGGCGGAAAGAGGAAAAGATTCTTCGCTATGTTTAGAGGCACTAGCTGGCGAAGCCATTATGTGTTGTTCGCTACTACTACAGCCTGCTAAGAATAAAATACTTAAGATACTTAAAATAATTAATTTATACATATTATTTCCTGTTTTGGTTTTTTACCCCTAACCCCTATCACTCCTTTATACATAAGGGCAACCGATTGCCCCTACAGTAAATCATTGTTTACTTCGTTACTACGTTTGTAGAGGCAATCCCTTGTGGTTACCCTATGAGGCTCCAAAAGAGTCAGGGCTTCTCTAATAGCTACTTAGTTCGAAAATCACTCACCAAGTCTTGTACCCAAGAACTATTCCGCTCTCTATCTAAAACTTCACAACGCGCTCGCATTAAAACCACTGTAGCATAATAGAATTGAAAAGCTATCGCCATTAATAGTAATGGAATCAACATACTAATATCAATAGAAGGAGCAGATAATTTCGTCACTGTTGGGCCTTGATGTAAGGTATTCCACCATTCAACTGAATAATGAATAATTGGAATATTCACCACTCCTACTAATGCCAACACTGCACTCGCACGGGAAGCTGTTCGTTTATCCTCAATCGCAGAATTAAGCGCAATTATGCCTAAATATAAAAATAATAGAATTAATTCAGATGTCAAGCGAGCATCCCAAACCCACCAAGCACCCCACATTGGTTTACCCCACAATGAACCCGTGGCTAAGGCTAAAAAAGTAAATGATGCACCAATAGGGGCAGAACTAGCTGCAATAACATCTGCTAATTTAATTCGCCAAACTAAGCCAATTGCTCCAGCAACTGCTATCACCATATAAATAAACATAGACATCCAAGCAGCCGGCACATGAATAAACATAATCCGATAACTATCTTTTTGTTGATAATCAGGCGGCGCAACGAATAAACCATAATAGAGTCCAGCTATTAGAAACGCTAGAAAAATCCAGCCAAACCAAGGAATTAAACGCCCTGCAAGGCGGTAAAAATACTTTGGAGATGAATGTTTTTGAATAAAAGCCCACATACTTTGTTCTCAGTAATAATTAACTTAAACTAATTCGCACAGCCGCAGCCGTTGCAAAAGGTGACAAGGTTAAAGATAAACTTAATAATGCTCCTAGAAAATATAATTGTCCAGCAACAGAAAAGCCTCTAGCAGCCTCATTAACAGCACCAGCGGCAAAAATTAATACTGGAATATATAATGGCAATACTAATAAAGATAATAATACCCCACCGCGTCGCAAACCCACTGTCAACGCCACACCAATAGCACCAACTAAACTTAAAATCGGCGTACCTAATGCCAATGTCGCAATCAAAGTCCACATAGCATTTTCAGGCAAAAAAAGTAACACTCCCAAAAATGGGGCTAATAAAATTAAAGGTAATCCAGTAACTAGCCAATGCGCTAATACCTTAGCCAAGACTAATAATGACAAAGAACGAGGAGATAAAGCCATTTGCTCCAAACTGCCATCTTCAAAATCAGAACGAAATAAACTATCAAGAGATAGCATTGCAGCTAATAAAGCTGCTACCCAAATCACACCAGGAGCAATGCCTTGTAACACCTTAGATTCAGGCGAAATCCCTAATGGAAATAAGCTAATGACAATCACAAAAAATAATAATGGATTTGCCAATTCAGAACGATGGCGATACGCCAAAGTTAAATCACGTTTAAGAAAAATATAGAAAGCAGAAAAATCAGAAACCATCGCGTATTTTAAAATTAATGTATCTGTTTAACTAAAGAAAGTGTAATAATACTACACTCAAGAGGGAAAGTTTAGCGATTGGCGTAAGATGGCAGGGCAACCATAAAGGATTGCCCCTATGATAAACCGTCAGATTATGTAGGGGCAATCCCTATGGCAGGGCAACCATAAAGGATTGCCCCTACCAACGACAAACCGTCAGATTAGGGGCAATCCCTATGGCAGGGCAACCGGATTGCCCCTACCAACGATAAACCATCAGATTATGTAGGGGCAATCCCTTGTGGTTGCCCTTAACTTAATGGCAGGGCAACCATAAAGGATTGCCCCTACCAACGACAAACCGTCAGATTAGGGGCAATCCCTTGTGGTTGCCCTTAACTTAATGGCAGGGCAACAATCTAGGCAAAAATGAAACTTTGAGAACTAACGGAAAATTAATAACCGCCCTTACGCTTACTCTCTGGTAAGCCAGCAATTTTACTACCTTGTTTATCAGGGCCTTTAGGAAACAGCGCATAAAGCGTCTTACTATCAACCTTTTCGTTCCAAATGTTTTTCATGCCCTTAATTATATTTCGCATATTCGGTTGATTACCTGCATTATTGATATACTCATCACGCAGATAATTAATTACATCCCAATGGCGTTCAGTTAGCTCATTTATATCATCCTCTGCGGCAATAACTTTCGCCACATCTTCATTCCAATCCTCAACATTTAACAAATAACCTTTTTCGTTGCATTCAATTGTATTGCCATTGACTTCGTAAGCCATGTATTTATCCTCGTTGAATTTTATATGTCAGATGACACGAAAAAAAAGAGATTAAATTATAAGATATTAATTATAATCACTATAAAAATAAAAAAAACAAAACCTTAGTGACTAAAATATGGAGAGCAAAAAAAATAGTTCAAGTATAATCAGTGACTATTAATATTGCTACTAGGCTTATTAAACTGATATATTTTACATTTTTTTTAGGAGATTTATCAAGCATGAAACGTCGTTATCTGCACAGTTATTGGCTTTATGCCTGTCTATTATTTTTGTTATTGCCCGCCTTAACCTATGCCAGTGGGGGAGAGGCTGCTGAAAAAGTTGCTAATGTATTTTTATGGATAGCAGTCTTACTTTTGTTAGCAAAACTGTCGAGTTTGATTGAAAAAGTGGGACAACCTGCGGTACTAGGCGAGTTAGTGATGGGCGTTATCTTGGGAAATCTAGTTCTCATTGGTCTTCCCACATTTGAGCCAGTTAAACATAATGAAATCATTGGATTTCTCGCTGAACTGGGTGTAGTGCTACTCTTATTTCAAATTGGTTTAGAATCCAAATTAGAAGAAATGCAAAAAGTAGGAGTTCGCGCCTTTATGGTAGCGACTGTTGGTGTGATTACACCTTTTATACTCGGCTACTTTGTAGGTATGTGGCTAATACCCGGACTCGAAAGTCACTCCTACTTATTTTTAGGGGCAACACTTACAGCCACATCAGTAGGTATTACAGGACGTGTATTCCGTGATTTAGGCAAAATACAAACCAGAGAAGCTCAAATAGTACTAGGAGCTGCTGTCATTGATGATGTAATGGGCTTGATTATTCTTGCAGTAGTTACTGCAATTGTTGCGACAGGAGCAGTCAGTATTGGAAAAATCAGTTTAATCACCTTAGAAGCTATTTTATTCCTGATAGGGGCGATTTTCTTTGGACGCTTACTAGCCGCATGGATTGGACAAGCATTTTCTCAAATTCATACTGGTGTCGGAATGAAATTCACCATTGCAATCAGCTTTTGCTTAATTTTTGCTTATCTGGCTCATTTAGTTGGACTTGCTCCCATCGTCGGTGCCTTTGCTGCTGGCTTAATGTTAGAACCCGTTTACTTTAAGCGTTTTGAAGAACCAGAAATTAATAATGAAATACAAGCAGTATTAACCAATGTTAGTGAAGAAAATAAGAAAAAAATCGAAACAGTTTTGGAACATCATAACAACCATCATTTAGATGAACTAATTGCGCCATTGGGACATTTTTTAGTCCCTTTATTTTTCATCGTCATCGGTTTACAAGTGAAGTTAGAAACCCTATTTGATCCGAGAATCTTGGGTTTAGCCTTAGCCATAACTGCGGTTGCATTTATCAGTAAACTGGTAGCAGGTATTGTCGCAGGGCCAGTGAACAAGTATATTGTTGGCTGGGGCATGGCACCTCGTGGAGAAGTTGGACTAATTTTTGCCATGATCGGCAAGCAATTAGGCGTAGTAACCGACGAAATGTTCTCAGTCATCATTATTATGGTGATTTTGACTACCCTATTGACTCCACCAATCTTAAATTACTTGTTGCGTAAAGAGAAAGCTGTATAAAAGCTTAAAATGGGTATAAATCTAAATCTCTGAAGTTTTAAAAACCTCAGAAATTTTTATTCTAAATTCTAAATTACACTAACTGATATTACGCACTCTAGTACCCACACTCCAGCGCACTCACTTATACATAAGTTAAATTTAGGACTTACGCACTGATAGCAGACGTTTTTTAGG
>JALWSU010000081.1 GCA_026993485.1 Thiotrichaceae bacterium
TGGTGCAGGAGGTAACCAACGAATCAGCCAAGGTAATGGCAAAATCAAAGCAAATAACCACAGCCATTCCACAGGCCAAGCAAAAAAATCGCTCATTGTCGTTTAATCCATTGTTTGACAACCTCAAGTAAGGCTTCAGCATCTAATTGTGAAGATTTTTGATAAGGTGCTGTACACAAAACCTGTCCAGGGCCCTCAGTAAATGCTTGCGTCTTACCGGTGTCATCCAAAAACTGTAACCATGCAAACCGAATCAGATTCGATACTGGACGATGAGGATACTTAACCAGTGCTACACGTCGTAATAAATTCGACAATTCCATAGCTAATTGGCTCTGATTATTATGACGCTGATAATTTTCATGCACTTGTTTTAATTCCTGCAAGGCTATTCGCTTAAATACCTGAGAACGATAATAATGTCGCAAACCCCACCCAATCACACTGAGAAGCAAAACAGTGATTATCCACCAGCCGGGTGCTGGAGGCCAAAAAGGTACGGCTGCGGGTTGATAAATATCGTGTAATTGGTTTAATAAATCAGCAGATGAGTTCATATATCATGACATCCCCAATTTCCACAACAATTTTTCCGAAATATTATCAGGAGTTGCCAAAGCTAACCAATAAGCCCCTCGTTGTTTACAGAATTTCTCCAAATCAGCCTGCCGTTGTTCAAAACCTTGTTGATAAGCTTGACGTATTGATGAATCAACATCCAAACTTAGCATTTCCTCACCATCAGTAATTTCATAATTGCCTGCCTGCGACGGTAAGGCTTGCTCAAGCGGATCATAGATACACACTGCCAACACATCATTAGATTGCGCTAGTAGCTTGAAATACACTTCGCCATGACTATCTAAACTGTAAAAATCGCTAAGTAAACAAATTAAACTACCTGGCGGCACTACCTGTTGGAGTTGAGATAAAGCCCAACCCAATTTCCCAGATTGGCTGTTGCCGCATGACTTTGGCTGGAGTTCCACCAAAGCTTTTAGTAAATGTGACACCCCTAGTTGTCCATTAGTAGGACGCAACTTCTTATAGTTCTTCTTTGATGAAAACACGAAACCGCCAACGCGATCTCCATGAGTCTGGGCTACCCAAGCTAACCAAGCAGCAACATGAGCCGCTACCACTGATTTAAAACGTCGCTGTGTCCCAAAAAACATGGAAGGGCTATAATCCACGACTATAAAAACTGGACGCTCTCTTTCTTCACGAAACAATTTGATATGCGTTTGACCAGTACGCGCCGTTACCCGCCAATCTATCGCCCGAATATCATCACCTGGCGAATACTGGCGCAATTCTAAAAAATCCATGCCTCTGCCATGAAAAAAAGAGGGATAATTACCCTGCATAGTGGTTATCACCCGTTTATTATTAGCTATTTTGGTTCTAACTAATTGAAAACGAATTTTAATTAATTCAGATAAAGTTATCATGGGCTAGGGTACTGGAATGCTGGCTAACAATTGAGTAATACACTGATCGGTTGTGATACCATGAGCTTGCGCTTCAATGGACAAGATTAAACGATGCCGTAGCGTGTCATAAATCATGGTATGAATATCTTCTGGTGACACATAATCTCTGCCATCTAACCAGGCATTCGCACGCGCACAACGATCCAGTGCAATAGTGGCACGCGGACTTGCGCCAAATTCTAACCAATTCGCTAATTGGTTAAGTTTTTCTGTTCTTGTTGAGTCTTTTAGTGTTTTACTATAAGTCTTAGGCTCCCGCGTGGCGATCACTAAGTTGACCAAATACTGCTCAAGTTTTTCTGACATATGCACATCCAAGGTTTCTTGACGTGCTGCAAATAACTGCTCTTGAAACAGATGAGTAGTCGCAGTGGCGAGCGGTTGTTCAGCAGCCTCTTGGCGAGCTAAACGCAAAATTTCATGTTCTGCGGTAATAGCAGGATAACC
>JALWSU010000082.1 GCA_026993485.1 Thiotrichaceae bacterium
CTTAGTCGTCATCAACAGTTGATACGCTTAGACTTTGAAGATGGTTTTAGTAAGTTAGATACACAAATAATATTGACTGAAATGCAAAAACAACTTAATCAAGTTGATGCAATTATACTCTCTGACTATGCTAAAGGCACATTAGCTGATCCTGCCACTTTGATTCGTGAAGCCCGCGCTCTGAATAAACCCGTTTTAGTAGACCCCAAAGGTTACGATTTTCAAAAATATAAAGGCGCAAGCCTAATTACGCCGAATATGTCAGAGTTTGAGGCAGTTGTTGGTCAGTGTAGCACTGAGGCGCAAATCGTTGAAAAAGGTCAAGCATTGCGTGAGGAGTTAGATTTAGAGGCACTCTTAATCACTCGCAGCGAGCATGGCATGACATTATTAAGACCAAATCATCCGCCTTTACATTTACCCGCACATAGCCATGAAGTTTTTGATGTCACTGGTGCTGGTGATACAGTAATAGGCGTATTAGCTGCGGGTATAGCTGCGGGGCAAGATTGGGTAAATGCAACCGCATTGGCTAATCTGGCTGCGAGTATAGCTGTTACAAAGCTAGGGGCATCAACTGTTAGCGTTGTCGAGCTTGAACATGCTTTAAATAAACACATTGGCAAAGGTGTACATGATTTCAATAGCTTAAAAATAGCAGTCAAAGCAGCTCAAATGAATGGCGAAAAAGTTGTGATGACAAATGGCTGTTTTGATATTCTACATGCTGGACATGTCCAATATTTACAGCAGGCACGCCAATTAGGCGATAGATTAATTGTTGCTATTAATGATGATGCCTCTGTACGGCGTTTAAAAGGCAATCAACGCCCTTTCAATAGTTTAGAAAAACGCATTGCCGTATTAAATGCCTTAGAATCAGTTGATTGGGTAATACCCTTTAATGAAGATACTCCCAAAAATTTGATTTGTCAGATTTTACCAGATATTTTAGTCAAAGGAGGAGATTATGAAATCAAAGATATAATCGGTTATGAGTGCGTACTTGCAAACGGTGGGCAAGTTCAAGCCTTAGATTATGTGGAGGGTTGCTCTACTACTAGCCTAATTTCAGCTATGCAAGCAGCACAAATTGAAGCAATGTAGTAAAATAATTACTGGAAACGCTTAATAATAAAGTGGATATTTCTATTTTATCGCATTTTTCTTCTTAGCAACATTGGAAAACTGTAAATGACTATCGCAGACTTAAATTTAGCATTAGTAATGCCAGAAATATTTTTATTGACAATGGCTTCTCTTATTTTGGTTATTGATGCTTTTTTACCCAAGCATTTGCAACATTTAAGCTATCAATTGACACAAGGTACATTGATAGGCACAGCTTTATTGATTGTCGCCACATCTCCGACAGGGCGCGTATTGGGGATGGATGGATTATTTGTTAATGATCAGATGGCTGCTGCGCTCAAATTCTTTATTGTTTTGATCGGTTTTTTTGCCTTTATTTATTCTAGGGATTATCTCCGTGATCGTAATTTTCTTAAAGGCGAGTATTTTGTATTAGGATTATTTGCCATTTTAGGCATGATGATTATGATTTCAGCCCAGAATTTGCTAATGATTTATCTTGGCTTGGAATTAATGTCATTATCTTTATATGCAATGATTGCAATGCACCGCGATTCACAGCAAGCTTCTGAAGCGGCGATGAAATATTTTTTCTTAGGTGCTTTAGCTTCTGGTATGTTGCTCTATGGAATGTCCATGCTTTATGGAGTTACAGGAACTTTAGATTTAGCTGGCTTATCTCAAGCAATTACTGAAGTTCCCAAAGAGAAAAATATGTTCTTAGTTTTTGGCTTAGTTTTTATTGTTATAGGTGTAGCGTTTAAATTGGGAGCTGTTCCTTTCCATATGTGGATTCCAGACGTTTATCAAGGTTCACCAACTGCTGTGACTTTGTTTATAGCAAGTGCGCCGAAAATTGCAGCTTTTGCTATGTTGATACGCTTATTAGTCGATGGTATGCACAATTTGCATACTGATTGGCAAGACATGCTGATATTATTATCGCTCTTGTCTATGGCGACAGGTAATATTATTGCAATAGCTCAGAAGAATATTAAGCGTATGTTAGCTTATTCAACAATTGCCCATGTTGGTTACTTGTTATTAGGTATTATTGCTGGAACCACAAAAGGTTATGCCGCTTCAATGTTCTATGTGCTGGTTTACTCATTAATGACATTGGCTAGTTTTGGAATGATAATCTTGCTGAGTAGAACTGGCTTAGAAGCAGAAAATATTAATGATTTTAAAGGTTTAAATGATAGAAATCCTTGGTATGCCTTTTTGATGTTAATTTTGATGTTATCAATGGCAGGAGTTCCGCCAATGGTAGGATTTTGGGCAAAATGGTCAGTTTTGATTGAACTAGTACATGTTGGCATGGTTTGGTTAGCAGTCGTTGCGGTGCTATTTGCCATTATTGGGGCTTTTTATTACTTAAGAGTTGTTTGGGTAATGTATTTTGAAAAAGCTGAAGATATGACAGTCATTGAGGCTGGTATGGATATGCGGCTTGCATTAAGTGCGAATGTACTATTGATTTTAGTATTGGGTTTGATGCCACAAACATTGGTTGCGCTGTGTTTGAGAGCTTTTGGAATTTAGTTAAAACTGATAGGTTTTCGTTCCCGCTCACTTTTTTATACATAAGTAATTAGTTTAACGCCTCAAAGGGCAACCACAAGGGATTGCCCCTACAAACCATATGATGTAGGGGCAATCCCTGCTGTAGTTGTATTTACTTTATTTTAATGGGTTTTCCTTTTGGTTGAACTACAGGGATGTTATATAAGCAAGGATATATCGAATCTAGGTTTTTTTTATCCTTGCTTATATAGCATCCCTGTAGTTTGTTGGGTTTAATTTTTAAAGGTTGGTATTTTATTTACACAATTGGTCGAATTTATGGAGTGCAAGGTAAGCTTGCACTCCGATTTTTCTCGTTCCTACGCTGGAGCGCGAGAGTAAAGCCGTTACTTATCATACCTAACTTATTTAGTATTTTACCAAAATATGATCTATACCTTTTAATCTATACCACGTTTAATTAGAGGATATTATGGGCAGCCAAATAGCCAAAATTTTCATGAATGGTAAAAGCCAAGCTGTACGTTTACCCAAAGAATTTCGTTTTGATACTGATGAAGTTTACATTACAAAGCAAGGTGAAAATATCATTCTTTCTGCAAAACAAACAACATGGGATGATTTCTTTGATTCTAAATCTGCTTTTGACGATGATTTTTTTAAAGACAGACTTGATACGCCACCACAAGATAGAGGTTTTTATTAATGTATATGCTCGATACAAATATATGTATATATGTTTTAAAAAATCACTCTGATAAGTTACGGCATAAATTCAAGGCAATTAAAAATCTTTGTATTTTATCAGTAACATACGGCGAACTATGCTTTGGCATTGAGAATGGAAATAGCTCTAAAAAAGAGGCTCGTTGGGAACAGCTTGATCTGTTCACTCAAAGATTACTTATTGAACCTTGGGATCAAGATGCCGCTAGACACTATGGTTTTATTAGAGCCTTTCTAAAAAAACAGGGAACTCCAATTGGTAATAATGATCTTTTAATTGCCGCCCATGCGCGAAGCATGAATGCTGTATTGGTTACAAACAATGTTCGAGAATTTAATAGAGTTCCTGAACTTTCTGTAGAAAATTGGATTTAGCCATTGCACCCACTCCGATTCGAGGTTGGAGTTCAAGGTTAGCTTGCACGAGCTTTTATTGGGCTATGCTTTTGCCTGATGGTGTTTTCTTGAGTAGTTGTCTGAACTTTTTATCCTTTTAATCAAGGTTCAGACATTTTTTTGGTATTTTCAGGGTAGGCAGTAGGTTGTCAATCAGTATTAGTTCTTTGAGGCTAATAATGCGGCTAGTTCAGATAATAGCACCACATTAATATTGGGTATATTTTTTAAACATTTATCATTAGTGAGAAAAGTTTGGCATTGACAGGTAAAGGCTGTCGCGGCGTGAATGGCATCAGGTAGTTTAATTTTGTTATTTTTAGCTCGGAGTTTTGCGGCTGTTATAAGAATTTCATGGTTGATAGGGACAACATTTAGCATCGAAGTGGTTTGAAGCAGTTCGATATAGGTTTGCTGCAAATCAATGTTATTATCTTTCATCGGTTTAACCAATGTTTCAGCTACTGTTAGTTCGCTGGTGACAGCTTGTAATTTTCCAATATCAATAATAGTAAACAGTTCTGTCAAAACTGGTATATATTCTGGATATTCTTCTAATAAGTATATGAAAATATTGGTATCCAAATAAATTCGCTGAGCTGAGATAATTTTCTCTATTCCCATGAATCACGTTCCCCACGAATAAAGGCATCTGCTTGTTTAGGTGTAGCAAAAGCCCCTTTACCCTTACCCATGAAACGGAGTAATCCCTGTGGTGGTGAGGGAGGGAGTTGTTTCAAAATGACAATTATTTCAGCCTGCGAACCTGGTTGAAATTCTTTGGAAGATATTTTTATAACTCCATCAGGCGGTATAGTCACTTGTTGTTTAATCGCATTTAGCATAATTTTTTCCTTAATTAAGATAAAGATGTTGGTTTTATGGGCTGGTATTTTACACTTTTTATCAATTTGATCAAAATTAGTGGCCAGCGACGCTGCCCACCCTACTTGGCTCGTGCAAGGTAAGCTTGCACTTCGGAGTCGATTTTGGAGTTCAAGCTTGCCTTGCATGAGCTTTTATTGGGCACTGCTGTAGTTGTATTTAGTTGATTTTAAGGGGTTTTCCTTTTGGTTGAACTACAGGGATGTTATATAAGCAAGGATATATCGAATCTAGGTTTTTTTTATCCTTGCTTATATAGCATCCCTGTAGTTTGTTGGGTTTAATTTTTAAAGGTTGGTATTTTACACGATTAAAAAGGTCGAATTTTTGGAGATCTAAGCTTGCCTTGATCTAGCTTTTCTTGGGCACTGCTGTAGTTGTATTTACTTGATTTGAATGGGGTTTTGGTTGAACTACAGGGATGTTATATAAGCAAGGATATATCGAATCTAGGTTTTTTTTATCCTTGCTTATATAGCATCCCTGTAGTTTGTTGGGTTTAATTTTTAAAGGCTAGTATTTTACACGATTTAAAAGGTCGAATTTTTATTGCTTTTAATAGCTCCTCTGTTGGTAAGCCCCTTTATACAGTTTGTACAAAAATATACTTCAAAAAAAACGAATTGCAAGATAAACTAGCAGAACAGCTTGATTATACAGCAATTCTAATAGTCTCCACGCTGAATATTAGGCGAATGGGTGTTAATATTTTCAATATTGACATAATTTTAGTTCTCGTTGTTAGTGGATTTCAGCTAGAGTTGGTTTGGAATTTATCAAACAGATAGGTTTTCATCCAAGTAAATTGAGCCGCAGGGTTTTCAGTGTGAATAATTAATTTGCCTTCATGAACTTCGGCAACTAGATAAAAACTATCTACTGAATTGTCAAAAATATAAGCACGATTAACCAATAAACATGCCTGAAAAAGCTGCCCCATAGTTCGATAATAACGAGGGGCAATTTTTTCTTGTGGTACACCATGTCCACCAAATCTTTCACGTTCTTTAACGCGCTTTTGGTTTATGTCAGGATGTTCAACTCCTATAAAATAAAAGTAAGTTCGATAACCAACAGATTTGGCACGTTGTAGAAATTCTAAATGAGAATGATGTGACATAACACTCTCATAAGTCATAGATTTTCTCTCAAGTAGGAATTGTTCCCTTAACTGTATTCCTATTTGTTGTGCTGCCTTAGCAGGTTCATTTCCTTCCAGAGTTTTAGCAATTTCATCAGGATTGACATAATTTCCTAAATTAACATGCTTTTTTAAAATTTTCTTGGTAAATGTTGATTTTCCTGACCCATTAGGTCCAGCAACTAATCTAAGCCTTGAGATATTCATAATTTAAATACTCAAAGACTCAACACGACCATCAGGATAAACCCAAACAATTTTACCATCTCGCAGTTCAGTTACTGGAGAACCTCGCTTTAAAGCGTTTTCATAAGCATCATGACCAGCTTCCGAAGCAATAGCACATAATTGCTCAGTGGTCAAATCTTCAATATTTTTGCCAGCTACTTGATTTAAATCTATTGATTTATTCATAATTTTATCCTTTCGGTTTTTTTCCCTGAAAATCACTCCGATTTACGACGTCTTGGAGTTCAAGGTTACCTTGAACGACTGGTGCAAGGTAACCTTGCACTCCGATTTACGACGTTTTGACGTTTTGGAGTTCAAGGTTACCTTGAACGAGCTTTTCTTGGGCTCTGCTGTAGTTGTATTTACTTGATTTTAATGGGGTTTTGGTTGAACTACAGGGATGTTATATAAGCAAGGATATATCGAATCTAGGTTTTTTTTATCCTTGCTTATATAGCATCCCTGTAGTTTGTTGGGTTTAATTTTTAAAGGTTGGTATTTTACACGATTTAAAAGGTCGAATTTTTGGAGATCTAAGCTTGCCTTGCACGGCTTGTGCATAAAATAATCTCGTCAACTTTGGGCAACCACAAGGGATTGCCCCTACATCATACGGTTTATTTGTAGGGGCAATCCCTTGTGGTTGCCCAGTGTGCTTTACCATATCGGGCAATGCTATAGCACTACCCGTTTGTATAAAATACAGCGTACCAACCTGCCAGGTTTTTAAAACCTGGCAGGTTTGTACTTAACTAAATCGGGTAACGCTATATACTATATTTGTTCACTCAAACCACTTAACTTATTAGCCATTTGTTGCCCAACCGTTATGAATTGATTTATATACGAAATAGTTTGATCCGCTTCTCTTATAGCTAAAAATAATTTTTTGTATATGCCTTTTTTACCCAAACGAATTTTTTTTAGCGATAAATGATTACACTTATTCTTATTATTTGCTAACCATTCAGGTAAGACACAAACGCCACGTTTTAAGGCTGTCATTTGTAACATGATTTCTAGTGATTCAATTTCTTTATGCTTAGCTGGTTTTATATATGATGGTGTTAAAAAGTGTGTCAATATATCTAAACGCTCTACAGGTACTGGAAAAGTTAGTAGTGTTTCTTTAGATAAATGCTCTGGATTTAATTGCTTAACTTTGACTAAAGGATGATCGGTTGCAACTAGTAATACTAGTTCATATTTAGCTAGGGTTTCATAATGAATTTTAGCGGTTTTTACCATATCAGGTGTTACTAAAATATCAATATGATGATTTAATAAGCCTTCTAATCCAGAAAATTGGAACTTATTTACAATATCTATGTCCACATTTGGCATTTGTTGTAAAAATTCTCCTATGACGCTAGTCAACCATTCATAACATGGGTAACATTCTACTCCAATTCGCAATACTCCTTGCTTTCCTTCTCCATAAGCTTTAAGCATTTTTTCTGCTTGCGATAATACTGGTAAAATCTGATTTGCAACTTCTAATAATAATTCACCGGCTTGAGTTAGGCGTAAACGCCTACCTTCTCGCTCCCATAGTGTTACTTCTAACTTTTTTTCCAGATAACGTATTTGATGCGACAAAGCAGATTGGCTTAAACATAAGGCGTTAGCAGCCTCTGTTAGCGTACCGTTTCTTTGTAATGCTTGTATAATTTTTAAATGGCTATGTTCTATCATATATGACAAAAATTCATAGTTTTTTGGAATTATATCATTTTTACTCATGACTTCCGAAGAATATAATAGCCATATTTTTAAGTGGAGTAACTTTGCTCTAAACCTGCCAGGTTTTAAAAACCTGGCAGGTTTTCTATCGGTTAACGCTATAACATCAGTGGAGTAATGAGAAATAATCATTGCTCTAAACCTGCCAGGTTTTAAAAACCTGGCAGGTTT
>JALWSU010000083.1 GCA_026993485.1 Thiotrichaceae bacterium
TAGCTAAAGTTAAAGCTTTGGACTCCAACATACTTTATAATTTTCAGAATTATTCAAATATTTTTATTTGATAAATAAAAATCAAATACGATTTGTCAAGCAAAAAAAACTTGATCATCAAGTTTCATATTCAAGTATAAAAGACCATACCAATTTAATTTTTTGTTCTTGAGCCAATTGAAAAATGATTTGAGTGGCAAGGGATTCAAATCTGAAGTTTGATCATCAAATGGACGATTATAAATATTCATGTCTAAATATACTAAATTGTTATTCATTTTTATACTTTATACAACCTTTTGTTATTTGTTGTGATTATTAGCACTATCAAGTAATACCTTATTGACAACCAATGAGATATATTTATCTCCGCAAAATTTTGGCACAAATTAATTTTAAGATATTTCATATAATATTATTTATTGATTTTTTGTAGTTTCATTCAAAATAAATTTTACATGGACGCGGAACTGGATTCTCAAGTATAGAAAATGACTGATTTTATGCGGATAATACGCAGATGTTGTAAACGTGCAAGGTAAGCTTGCACAAGCTCTTATGTACTAAAGCACAAATTATAAGGCTTCACTGCCATGGTATTAAGCCATGAAAATAGTACAGCGAATGTCAGACAACGAATAAAACCTTTGACAACTCATCAGCTAACTGATTGTTTTTTTTATTCGTTGTCATAGATTCGTTGTACTCCATCCTTGAACTTAATGGCAGTGACGCTGGAGCTTGGGAACGAGTAAAAGCTAAAGCTAAAAGTGTTATAGTCATAAAATGCGGATGCGGAACTGGCTTTTTCAGGCATAGAAAATGACTTATTCTATGCGGATAAGACGCGCATGTGGTGATGGATAGAAAATGGCTGGGGAACTGTTGTCGGCGGTTAAGGAGTTGTAAATGAAGTAAAAGTTTTGTAGTAAGTATTGGAGTCCAAAGCTTTAGCTTTGGTTAGTCGCCCAAAGCTAAAGCTTTGGACTCCATTTTGTTATTTACGGACAAGTCTAGTAATTAACTAAGGTTTTTAATCCTTGCTTAAGCCGGATTATCAATCTCAATATATTGATGCTCAATGCCAAATGCAGTCGCCAAATGTTCTCCCAATGCCTGAACTCCATATCGTTCAGTCGCATGATGTCCAGCAGCAATATAATGTACACCCAATTCTCTCGCTTCGTGTACAGTATTTTCCGAGATTTCGCCACTCAAATAAACATCCACTCCCATTGCTGCTGCCTTGATTAAATATTTCTGAGCACCACCGCTACACCAAGCTATTCGCTTAATTGGATGATTACCCGCAGAGATAACTAAAGCTTGTCTGGATAATAGTTGTGAAACCTGAGCCGCAAATTGTGATAATGTTATTGGTTTATCAAGATAACCAATATTGCCTATACCTTGTTTATCCATAACTTCGGTAGTCGTGATACCAAACATTTTGCCAAGACAAGCATTATTGCCATATTCAGGATGTGCATCTAAAGGTAAATGATATGCTAATAAACTAATATTGTTTTTTAGCAACAACTCTAGTCTTGTCTTTTTCATGCCTATAATAGTAGGATTTTCTCCCTTCCAAAAATAGCCATGATGTACCAAAAGCGCATTGGCTTTCATATCTACAGCTTTTGTTATTACATCTAATGATGCAGTTACTGCTGTTGCGAGCCTATTAATATGATTACTACCCTCAAGCTGCAAACCATTGGGAGCGTAATCATTGAATTTATCAATACTCAAAATTTCATTTGTATAAGAAACTAGTTTTGTTAATGTCATCACTGTTTATTAAAGTCCTGCACAATCACAATTTTTAGGACTTACGCATTGACAAACTATTTTTTTATTTTCTCCTTGGAGTCCAAAGCTTTAGCTTTGGAGCGTCCAAAGCTAAAGCTTTGGACTCCAAGTCAGTTCCTAATTTTAACAGTTTGTTTTTATTAAAAAACATAAAAAACTTCCGCTTTCAGTGCGTAAGTCCTAATTTTTATGAAGTTGAATCAATTGGATTATTTATTTTAATTGATTGATTAATAAGTTATTTTTCAGAAATATACTCAAAATTTGCTAATTTTTTTGCAATTTATTTACAATGATCGTTTGTAGGAAACTTAAAAATATATTATCCTATGCGTAAGTTGTGTATTTGCTGGAGAAATTATTAGCTCAATTATGCAGCAAACGTCGAAAATAAGACTTTATAATAAATGAAAGATTTGTTAGAATCTGGTTTCGACATTTTTAAGAGTATGCCGCTTAAAGCGGTTTTAGATATTATAGGTATGAGGTTTTAGGTATGATGCAAGGTACTGTCAAATGGTTCAATGAAACTAGAGGTTATGGTTTTATTTCTCCGTCCGATGGCAGTAGAGATGTGTTTGTTCACTATTCTACGATCCAAAAAGAAGGTTTCAAAACGCTCCACGAAGGTCAATCAGTTGAGTTTGAATCAACCGAAGGTCCAAAGGGTCCACAAGTGACTAAGTGTATGCCGATTTAAGTTAAAAAACCGAGTTGTTAAAATTAAACAACTCGGTTTTTTTATTTGGGCAATTACAAAGCAAAATAAAGGCGATAGAGTTCACCTTCTGTATAACTGCTAACAGCAGAGCCATCAGCGTTTTTATTAGCTTGAATACTACCTGAATTAGGTTTACCGTCATCAAGACGTGATTCAATGATGATAGCAATGTTTGCAGGAATATTGCTAAATCCGATATAAATTCCTGGAATATTAACTCCAGTTAAAGTCTCTGAAGAAATACCAATCAAGCCATTAAAAACATTGTTAGGTTGAGCTTGATCATTAGTAGCTCCTTCGATTAAACCTGCGTTGCGTAAGTGCAACCAAAATAGACGAGATTCAACATTGTCTGTTGAAGAATTAAAAACTCCCTCAATTGTGCCGTTGCTGTTACCACAATTGTCAGTACAAGTTGTTATACCAGTGAATCTATCAGCTTTGTTATCATCACCCGGTAAGGCTCGATAACGGTCTTGATAGCTATAAATCGCTGTCCTGATATTGGTAACTTCATTTTCAATATTTTTAGCTTTCGCGTTATTAATCAACTCTTGCCCTTTTAGTACCCCACCCAATAGTAATCCAATTATAACTAATACAATGGCGATTTCTACTAGGGTAAATCCAAATTGTTTTTTCATTATTTTTCGGTCCTCATTAATTTATTGAGGACTGACATCCTAATCTTTTTCATTCTGTTAGACAATCCCTTGTATTTTTAATTCTTATTATTAAGAATTTTTATTATTTAAGTTATTTAATATGTTTACTCACTTAAATTTAAATTCAGTTCTGAAACCTAAACACGAGTATCGCTGGCTGGCTTTGATGTTAATCAGCTTGCATATTGTTTTATGGTGGGATTATTTTCCCTTTTCAGTTTCGGATTCATTATTGCGCTTAGTCTTATTATTTCATTTTGCAGTTTTTATACTTTGGCAATTTTTCTGGAATTTTACTCCTAAGTTTCAAAGTGTTGAAAAGCGTTTTCAACATGACTATACATACCATATCAGGTATATGGTGCTACTTGGAATAGTTATTTCTATATTCACCCTTTTTCCTAATATTTGGTTAATAAGCCTTTGGCAACTCATATTAATTGCTTTAATGGGAGGGCGTACATTAATCAAAACTCGTGATCGGATTATCAATTTACTGGCGATTTTATTTTTGAGTGTCGAGTTATTCCTTATTAACTTACCTCAGTTGTTTGCCAGCGAAAAACTAAGCTTGCTTTATCAGTTTTCACCAGAAGTTCTATTAGTACTTAATTATGGACTATTAAGTTTACCACTTCTGTTGGTGTTTATTTCTCGACCTGAACTGCGTGAACGTCCTGATTATGTTGTATTTTTTAATGGACTAGCTGTATTAATGTTAATCATTAGTATTGCTTTAGGTAGTTTAGTCCGAATGTATTATAGTTCTATAATTTGGCCACTTGCTATATTTCAAATTTCCTTATTAATTTTATTTATTTTATGTATTATCAGTATGTTATGGATAGCATTTGCTAGGGAGGATGGGGTAGAGCAATTGTCAATGCAGCATTTACATACTATTGGTAGTACTTTTGAAGAATGTTTAGAAAAGATTACACAACTAATCAATCAGAAGAAATTGACTCCGCAAGAGTTTTTATCTTCTGGCTTTGAGCAATTATTAACTTTGCCTTGGGTATCAGGTATTGCTTGGCAATCCTTGTATGGTGAAGATATGATTGGTAAACTAGATCGACAAGAAGTTATTTTCAAGGTGCAATCTATTCAAGTAACAATTTATAGCCATAATCGCATTAGTATTAATAATTATTTCCAAATCAACAGTTTAATAAAAATATTAGAACATTTTCATCAAGCGAAACGCCGCCAAGCTGCCTTTGCTCAACAATTGCATTTGCAAGCAATTCATGAAACTGGAGCAAAATTGACACATGATATTAAAAATTTGTTACAATCACTTCATGCTATTAGCTCAGTTATAGAAAATTCACCACCGAATAAGTTTGGCGATACCCAACGCTTATTACAAGGTCAAATGCCTCATTTAACTCAACGTTTAAAGCGTACCTTGGATAAGTTACAAAAACCGGCAGAATTTTCTTACTCAGATGTACCAATTAACTTATGGTGGAGCAACTTAACAGCTCGTTACTACAAAAGTCAGATTGAATTTGATAGCCAAATAGAAACAGACAACATATTAATTCCAGAAGATTTATTTGACAATGTCTCGGAAAATCTCTTACAAAATGCACTGAATAAACGCAAACGTGAACCAACACTCAAGATAAGAGTTTTATTAACTATTAATAAACGTGGGTTAAAATTCACAGTTTGCGATAATGGTAGTGCAATTCCTGAAAAAATTGCTCAACAATTGTTCTGTGAACCGATACCATCTCGTGATGGATTTGGTATTGGGCTTTATCAAGCTGTAAAGCAACTAGCTCATACAGGTTATCAACTTCAGCTTTGTGAAAATGTAGATGGTGAAGTTTGTTTTGAATTGGTAAGTATTGAATAATTTCATCATAAATAGATAGGAGTTTAAAAAATGCGTGAAGAAATGCTGAAATCTATATTAAGCGAACTTAATGGTAGTTCGGCAGATATACAAGCTTCGGCCATCATTTCTAGTGATGGATTAGTAATCAGTTCCCTTCTTTCTAATGAGATGGATGAAGATCGTGTGGGTGCAATGGCAGCAGCTATGCTGTCATTGGGAGATCGTACCTCACATGAATTGGGACGGGGGGAATTAGAACAAGTATTAGTGAAAGGAGATAAAGGTTATGTATTGATGACTTATGCCGGAGAAAATACCGTATTAAGTATCGTCACAACCTCTTCGGCTAAACTCGGTTTGATCTTTTTAGATGTCAAACGTGCTGTAGAATCCATAATTAAGATCATCTAATAGTTGGGGTATAAGAAATAATGGCTAAGAAAGTGTTTTTTTTGAAGCGACTGAATGAACATGTCCAATATCTGAAAAAGATGGATAGTTGTCTGAAAGGCAACGAAGACTTTGAAGGCACAAGCCATACTGATTGTCAATTAGGGCAATGGCTATATGGTGAAGCCAAGGATGAAATTGAAGAACTGGGCAATAGCAAAGCCAAAGAATTGTTCAATAGTTTATTTGAACCCCATGAGCGTTTTCATATTTTGGGCAAACAGGCTTTGGAAAAGAAAAAAAGTGGTGATGAAGCTGGAGCTCAAGAACTTTTGACCGAATTACATCAACTTTCCACAACTTTAATCAATAAATTATTGGAACTGGATCGCGTAACTTAATATGCAAGAGACTGATCAATTAACCCTTAGAATTAATTGATCGTCTAAACAAGGAAAATCAGTATGAAAAATAAAAGCAAGCAAGCCATACGGATCGCGGTTCTTGGAATGGAAACTCGAACACGTAATCTCCTAAAAATGGTGTTTGATGGTCCTTGTAGAGGTGATTTTCTCCTAATTGAAGATATTCAATCAGCCCAAGCTTGCATTTTTGATTTAGATACGATTGATGGCATGAAATTATGGGAAACCCATCATGCGCGTTATTCGCATTTACCAACCATTATCTTGTCTGTGACTAAGAAAGAAAATACAAGTGCTTTTTATGTTAGGAAACCCATTAACTTTGATCAGTTTGTGAACACATTGGAAAAAATCAAAGCATTAGTAGTTCCTAAAACACGATTAGTTCCAGCACTTGAAGAACAAACCGAGTCTAAGAACAATAACAGCACTAGATTTGCTGCACTGCATAATGCTAAATTAGCAACGGAAATGGCTGTTGTAAAAACGGAAGAAAACGCTTCATGGTGTGGGCAATTGGAAGATATTGATCCAACAAATCCGGAAGCTATTCAAAAGATTTACTATGATCCTAAGCAATATCTGCAATCGTTTTTAGAAAAAGCTTGGGATATTAGTAACAAATCTCAAGATAAAGCGATTTTGCTTGAGGGTTTATATAGCAAAATGGTCATTTTCCAAAAAAAAAATCAATTGTTTAGTTCTAGCTCTTTCGAAGATAATAACTTGAGAACACTGGCATTATTACCCATAGCAAAGAATAAGTTACAACTGAGAGTCTTGACGGAAACCGAATTAAATAATTTTATTGAATTCAATCAGTTACTGGAAACTCCATTAGATAGTTTTTTGTGGCAGCTGTCCTTGTGGACAGCACAGGGGCGTTTACCGAAAGGAACCGATTTAAATAAAAATGTTATTTTATTGCATTGGCCGAATTTTACCCGTTTGGTAGTCACTCCTTATGCTTTAAAAATTTCCGCATTGTGGATGAAGAAACCACTTTCTTTATTAGATACAGCTAAAAAATTAGAAATTCCACAACGTTATGTTTTTGCATTTTATAGTGCAGCTAGTGCAATTAAATTAGCATTATTAGATCGACGTGTAAGCCAAAAGTCCTTACCTAAAGATATAATTGATCGAAGAGTAGATCAACGTTCATTGAATGCAGCAACCAATCCAATACCGAAACGTAGTTTTCTGCAACGGCTGTTAGGGCGATTACACAGTTAAACCTTTTGGAGTTCAAAAATACCATGAAGCAAGAACAATTTTATAAACTAATTTTTACTGGTCCACCGGGTGCAGGTAAAACTACCGCAATTTCGATTTTAAGTGATGTCGAAGTCATCACAACCGAAGCTAAAATGACTAACCCGGATCCTAATCAACCAAATAAGAAAACCCTTACTGTTGGTCTAGATTATGGCTGCATCAAACTCAGCAATCAGGAAAAAATCCATCTCTACGGTACTCCTGGACAAGAACGCTTTGATTTTATGTGGGATATTGTCTCTGAAGGCGGTATTGGTCTCATTTTACTCATTGACAATGCCCGAAAAGCTCCTTTAGAAGATTTGCGCTTTTTTGTCAAATCAAAAACCTTTGGCGAAATTATGCAGAAGGTTCCCTTAGTGATTGGTATCACCCGCGTTGATATAAATTCTAACTTAAAATTAGCTGATTATCATCAAGAATTACAAGCTTTAGGTATTAACCCCCCCGTTTTTGAAATCGATGCCCGTTCTAAAGAGGATGTATCATTGCTGGTGCAAGCCTTGTTATATTCTTTAGATCCTAGCTTAAAAGTTGATTAGATCATTATACTTGTCCCCCACCCTCCCCGGAGGGGGCAATCTCTTATACACAAGGGCAACCACAAGAGATTGCCCCTACAAACAATGATGTAGGGGCAATCCTTTATGAGGGCAACCACAAGGGATTGCCCCTACAAACAATGATGTAGGGGCAATCCTTTATGAGGGCAACCACAAGGGATTGCCC
>JALWSU010000084.1 GCA_026993485.1 Thiotrichaceae bacterium
ACCTGAATGTTACTGATTATTATATGACTTGGACTGAAGCGGAAATGGGTAAAGGTTTTGTGGATTTATACTTAGAGCCTTTTTTTAGCAAATATGAGAAAATTAAATATGCTTATTTGATGGAACTTAAATATATCACCCGCAGTGAGTTCACTCAGGAATGCTTAGAAACTCAAATTAAAGATGCTAAAAGTCAATTATTACAATATGCTAACGATCCACGAGTGATTAAGAGAAATCGGGGCGTGACTTTGAAATTGGTTATGTTGATTTTTCGTGGCTGGGAGTTAGTTCATTATGAGGAAGTGGAATAAATCGTCAGTTGGAGTCCAAAGCTTTAGCTTTAGACTCCAAAAAGTTGCATATTTAATTAATCATGGTATATTGAAACTATGACTTACAATATACAAAGATATATACCCAGACGGCTTGCCACTGAACTTAGGGATTCATTAAATACTTTTCCAATAACCGCTTTACTCGGTCCCAGACAATGTGGCAAATCTACGCTTGCAAAACACATAATCCGCGATTATGAAAATACCACGTATTTGGATCTTGAAAGGCCCTCAGACCAGCGTAAAATTGAAGATGCGGAATTTTTCTTTCACACTCAAAGAGATAAACTGGTTTGTATTGATGAAGTGCAAATGGGGACAGAATTGTTTCCAATACTCCGCGTGGCGGTAGACGAAAAGCGTACACCGGGACGATTTTTAATTTTAGGTTCAGCATCCCAAGAATTGATTCGGCAAAGTTCGGAAACCTTAGCTGGGCGCATCCATTTTATAGAATTAGCACCCTTTAGTTATGATGAAATGCTCGCAGAAAATCCTGAGCGTTACGCTGATCCTGTATTGATGTGGACTCGTGGTGGCTTTCCTGACGCACTATTATTAGCGGACGAGATACATAGTTTTCAATGGCGGACCGATTTTATCCGTACTTTTCTGGAGCGCGATATTCCACAATTTGGTTTTTCTATTCCTGCGATTACAATGCGACGTTTTTGGACTATGTTGGCTCATTATCACGGACAATTGCTAAATAGTTCAAAATTGGCTCAATCTTTGGGAGTTAGCCATCCGACGATTCGTAAATATTTAGACATCATGGCGCAGACTTTCATGGTACGCATATTACCACCGTAGCAAATATAAAAAAACGATTGATTAAAAGTCCGAAAATTTATTTGCGTGATTCTGGGATTCTGCACGCACTGTTAGAAATCGAAAACACCGAAGATTTGTTGGGGCATCCAGTCGTGGGTGCCTCGTGGGAAGCTTGGTGTATGGAACAGATTTTAGCGGTTATGCCCAATTGGCGTGCGAGTTTTTATAGAACTGCTTCAGGTGAAGAGATTGATCTGATTTTGGAACGAGGATGTAAGCGACTGGCTTTTGAATTTAAGGTTTCTGTCGCGCCAAAGGTGTCGCATGGTTTTTATGGAACTTTGGAGCTATTGGAACTGGAGCAGGTTTGGATTGTGGCACCAGTTCAGGAGGCTTATGATAAGCGTCCTAGGGTGACAGTTTCGCCAATTAGAGAGGTTTTGGAGGATTTAGCTATGTTATCTTGAAAACGAAAAATTTAGTTAAGTACAAACCTGTCAGGTTTTTAACTAACTGTAATATCTAACAGATCCCAATGCTTATTAATCTCAAGATAGTCTTGATATCTGATTTTAGCAGAAATGATATGAGTGCTTTTGCAAAACGGACAAGATTTAGTTTCGGGTTTGTGTTGGCGTTTTCGTAATAGTCCTGTATATTTGCGTTCCCATTTGACACTAATTATGAGTTCACAATCTAAACATTCGGTTTTATAATAAATAGGACGCGATAATGCTTTTACGCCATTTTGAAAATTAAACATAACTGGAACTGGAAATAAAACTGCATTCTTCTCTAGTTAATAAAAATACCCCGAAACCACCACGTTGAAATTCAATCCATCTAAATGGCAGATTGGGATATTGTTCAATTAATTGGCTTTGGCTGGCTCCTACTTCGACAATTAGCTTGCCATCTGCGGTTAAATAATCAGGGGCTGTTTCTAAGATTTGTTTGACAAACAGTAGTCCATCATCTCCTGCTTCAAGCCCTAGGCGCGGCTCATGGTGATATTCATTAGGCATGGTTTCCAGCGCGTGGGAATCAACATAAGGTGGATTGCAAATAATTAAATCGTAACGTTTTCCACTTAAATTTGAAAATAAATCCGAACAAATGCTATGCACACGTTGTTCTAAATCATATCTTTTAATATTTTTCTTGGCAACTTCAAGAGCTTGTGGGGAAATGTCTACCGCATCAATTTCAGCATTAGGAAATGCTATCAAGGCACTAGCAATCGCAATGCAGCCGCTACCTGTACATAAATCAAGTACATGCTTAATTTCATTTGGCTCTTCTACCCAAGGCTGAAATTTTTGTTCGATTAATTCTGCGATTGGAGAGCGGGGGATTAAAACACGCTTGTCTACAAAAAACGGCAGATGAGCAAACCAAGCCTCTCCAGTTAGATAAGGTGTTGGAATACGTTGCTCTATTCGTTGATTAAATAAATCCAATACAGTTTGTTTTTCGATTGTTGTTAATTTAGAATGCCATAAAATATCTGGGATTTCTGGGGGTAAATGTAAGGCATGGCAAACTAGCACCACGGCTTCATCTATCGCATTTTCAGTGCCATGCCCAAAAAATAGGTTAGCTTGATTAAATTGAGTTGCGCCCCAGCGGATGAAGTCGCCAATAGTGTACAGTTCATTGATCATAATTTTTGAATTTTTTTGGTTAAAAAAGCTTGCATCATTTTAGCGACTTTATTATAATGCGCCCGTTGATGTGATTTCACCCCTAATTATTTTTAAAAGGGTGTTGATCTTAACTAAAATTTGTGTATAATACCTAACATTCCCTGGTAGCTCAGTCGGTAGAGCAACTGACTGTTAATCAGTGGGTCGGCGGTTCGAGCCCGTCCCGGGGAGCCAATTTATATAGCTGTTGTTGATTGATAATTAACAACAGCTTTTTTTTGTCTATTTATTATATTTATTATTAGATAGAATCGTTGCTAAATAATTTGCACTCATTGTCTGAACCTTGATTATCAAGGATTAAAAGGATTTACAGGATTGTTGCTGCTTAGAACCGATTCACAATCCTTACAATCCTTACAATCCTTACAATCCTTACAATCCTTTATAATCAAGGTTCAGACAATGGAAACTACATTTTTTATTTTGCAACACCTCGATTAAATCTCATAATTTTTTTAAGTTTTTCAAAACCACCCTTTCCCTTTCCCTGATTAAAATCAATTTCCGTTTCAACCTCTGAAGATAAAGTCAATAACAACATAGCATCACTCAGTTCAGCAATTTCTTCACATTTTTCAAGGCTAACTCTACCCGTAGATATAAAATAAAAGTGGCTTTCATCAGTTGAAGACTCAAAATCCATCAAGTAACGCGCACAACGATGTCTATTTACTTGTGTAGAGGGCAAAATCATCTTATTTGATTTGATTGGTTTTAAAAGAACACTAGGTTTTTTATATAAGCCAGGCAATATCACTGTATTTATCGCCTCTTTTCCATATAAAGCTTCAGCGTAATCACCAAAATGTTGTTGATGAGGTTTATAAGTTTTTGGAGTACAAAGTAACAAACTAGTTAGTGATTCTAAGATATTATCTTGCTCTTCTGGAGCAAATTCTAAATAGAGCGTATTATAAATAACTCGGTTGCTATGATCTAAACGAGAACTAGGTAATTCTCCAATTAAGAAACCAATTGCTTGTTTTTCAACAAGTAAAGCTAATATAGGTACATCTCCCCCCGTATTGCGTAAAGCGACTTGGTGCATATATTCCATCTGCTCAAATAATTGTAATTCACCCTCTTTAACTATCCAATCATAATCTTTTCCTGGATCAATTTCTCGCGTATGAACAGCAGCCCCTTGCCAATTAACTTTTTTGACTTTCATTCTTTTGATACCTCAATCAGTGAAGCATTTCCATAAATTTTAAATGAGCGATTACGCGCATCCGCAAAGTCGCTCAAAGCTTGTTGAAAAACTACATTCTCATCTCGTATCCAGCGCATCAAACGGTTCCATTTATTACGATGTTTATCATGCTGCAATAAAGCAAATGCCAGCGCATAGCGTAAAGCTTGATCAGTATTTTGAGGCTGAAATTTTAAATTAGGTTTCCTCACAAAAATTAATTTTTTATTTTTACTACGAGAATCAATATGAGTAAACTCCACGCAACCTAAAGTTTTTACAGGTATCAAAACCCCAGCAACATTATTTTTTTGGGCAAGCAGATTCAGAATAACTTTATAGCGTTTTTCAAAGGCTGTTTCTAACAGGTTTTTACGCTTAGCATTTTTAAGCCATGCCTCACATTTAGTAATTACAAATAAAAGCAAATGATCCTGTTTTTCATTTTGTAACAGTGGTACGAGCAGCTTATAAATTTGTTGCGGATTATTGCGTTGATTAAATAACAACTCATCACCTTCCACTAAGATAGAACCATCGATTACAATTATAAGCACAATCGATTCTTCAAGCTTATTTTTGAACTCCTTAAAATCATGATGATTACTATCCATATTTGCATGTATTAAACCTCCAGCAATATCATAAAAAACTAAATTCAGTTCAGTTTTCCCTTGAAATAAGATTTCAAATTTACGCTCAACAATACCCGCAGTACCCCTTAATAAAGGCCCTGTAGGTGTAAAAGTAGGTTGCGTCAGAATCTTACTCAATTTCAAATAAGCTTCTTTTAAATCAGCATCCGTATCTTTGCTTGCTGCTAGTTCAAACCCAGATTGCTGCTGATCAAATTGATGATACATAGTTGCCAGCAATGTAGTTTTACCCACACCATCAGGCCCTATCATCATCATCATTGTCTGATTTGGCATCTTTTTCCCTCAATAACTTGGAAACTCTGCCTGTACCTGTTTTGCACTTTTGAGGGCATCTTCAAGCGCATTCCGCCATTGTTTGCGTAAAGCAATTTCCTGATTAAATTGACTTAATTCCTCAGCCCAGAGAGTTTCCCGAATGGGATCAAGAAAACTTTTCCATTCTTCTTTCATACCTTTAGCTCTGACAAGACGATCTTTAATTTCTTCAACTAAAGCCAAAATAGCATTAGCTGGATCAGCTTGCATAGTTTCACTAAACTGCTTTCTCAATTGATAAATCGTTTGTTGATAATGGCTATCTAAGCCTCTAGCAATTTCTTCAGCTTTTTCCATAAAATTATCCCGCGTCGCATCTTGAGGCACAATATCATCAATAGAATCGCTGCTATAAGTGTTTAGCAAGCCCATTTCCTCACGAACACGGTAATGAAAATGGCTATGATAAGAAAAATTAAATTGGCGGATATACTCAAAAGTTTTATAAATATTAGGATGTTCCACTTTATCCAAGATTTTCTGGAACTCTAATATAATTGCGCGAGGATCCGTATCAGTATCTGGAGGCTCTGGCAACATTTTTTGTAAGGCTTTAGGGAAAACCCCCAATAGTACTTGTCGAAGCACTTCATTAATCTTAGTTTGCAAATAATTATCCAAATGAGTTGCCATGAACTCAGTCAAATAAGCACGTAAATAATTCAATTCCTCGCCAACAACGCCATTCCAACCACTACTAGATTCTAAATACTGTTCAGCCAATGCTTCTTTAGAGGGAATCGGTGCCGTTTCTCTTGCAGCTTCGCAAATTTCCTCAACTTTAATTTTAAACTCTTCGCTGATATTCAAGACTTGTTGGACATCTAATACTAATTTTTCCAATCCCCTTGTCAATTCCTTGATAAATTTTTCAGACAACAGCCGATATTTTCTTTCTCGCGTTAAATCTGCATTTTTGGTACTCAATCCACTCAAACTAGGAGTAAACAGCAAAGAAAGAGTTTCAACTATAGAACTCATTTTATCCGAAAGTGCTTTAATATATTCCCTATCCGTGCTTTCCAAATTCGTCTCAAGATGTTGCAGCACCACAGAAAAAACCTTATGTTCCACTTCAGCAGCATCGCTACAATTCGCCGTCAAAATACGAGGTGGACTATAAGTTTCAGGCGGTTGCTCTTTTAACAATTGCACCTGTTTACGGTTAGAACCATCATTTTTTTCATTTAAAACAATGAATAAACGATTTGCCAATTCCACCTCTCTAACCGCATTATCAACTAAATCAAAAACACTATAATCAGCTTGTTCCCAATCCGTACCCAGTACATCAGGCGATTTCACAAAAATAACGGCATCCACTTCATGTTCCAAAGAAGAAACCAATTTTTGCTCATGCCCCTGAGCCGCCTCCAATCCGGGTAAATCAACTAAACATAAACCAGTAACATCATGATTAGGAAATTTGGTATAAATATCAGCAGATTTAACCGCTAAATACTGAGTACGCCCCTCACTTTGGGTAACATAATCAATAATTTCTTCAAGTCCTAATACTTGAGGTGGCTTTGAAAGCAATTTTGAAAAAGATGGAAAAGCAGCATGAATGAATTTTAATTTCTCATAAATAGCTTTATCCAAATTACGATCATCAGTTCGCTGATTATCCAATTCTGGCAAATTTTCCTCACCAAAACGTTTCAAAGAAAAAGGCTTAGGTAATTTCAATTTTTCAAAATAACTATAAAGAATTTCCTTGAGGAACTCCTCTTTAGTATAAAATTCTATTTTGGCATGGGGTTCATCTTCAGAATGAAAAATTTTACTTTTAGCCCCAGTACAAGGGAGTTCATCAGAAGTTGGAATTTCTTTATTAGTCAAACCCGAGATTTTTTGCAACAGCGTACTTTTACCTTGCCGCGCTTTACCAGCAACACCAATATTAATAGTTTCCTTAGAAAATCGCTTAGTTAGATTACTAATAGAATTATTTAATGCCGCTACCTCTTCTGGAAAGCCATTATTAAAATGTGTAGAAATTTTAGAAGCCAATTTGATAATCTCATCAGGGACATTATCTGGCGCTGCTTTGATTTCGGCTGCCATTTCTTGGAGACTATCTAACTGCATTTCGAGTTCAGCCAAACCCGACTGAACTTGCTCCAGCATTAGCACTTTCTTATGCCGCTGTTCTAAAACTTCAGCTATAACGGCTCTTACACTCATCAGGTATATCTCCCCTCTATTTATAGACAGTATTTAATGTATAAATGGCTCATATTATATCAGAAAATGATTATATGAAAATCAATGATTGTAATTATTTGAAATTTAAAGATATAGGGCTAAGATGAGCTTAATTTATGCCAGAACTATATGGATAGTATTTAAGAATGGATTAAGTAAGCTAAGTAAGCGGATAGTATGTAGGAACGAGAAAACCATTGTAAGAAATGATTTGAAAATGGGTTGGAAATTTGAGAGTTTTCCAATAAAAAATATGGAGGGAAATTACAAATAAAATTGCTTTTATGAAAATTGGTGGGCCCAGTAGGACTTGAACCTACGACCAATCGATTATGAGTCGAGTGCTCTGACCAACTGAGCTATGGGCCCGTATGATGGTTGTGAATATTATCATGTTAATAATTTAAACACAAGCTTTTTTTGTGATTTATTTTAGGACTTACGCATTGACAAACGAATTTTTAACCCTAGTTCCCACGCTCCAGCCTCACTGCCATGATATTAAGCCTTAAAAAGAGTTCCCACGCTCCAGCGCACTTTTTGATACATAAGTGTTTAAATAATTGATTTAATTGCGTTTAATCCTGAAACGCCAGGCAACCACAAGGGAGGGCAACCACAAGGGAGGGCAACCACAAGGGATAGCCCCTACACAAG
>JALWSU010000085.1 GCA_026993485.1 Thiotrichaceae bacterium
CCCTAATCCCCTCCCAGCGGGAGGGGGTTAGGGGGAGGTCTTAAATTAGGAATAGTAATCAATGAAAATAGAAATAGTTAGAATTTCAGAAAGGGATAAAACTCTTTTACTCATGTTAAAACGTAAAACTGGTATAGCTAATTGGAATGTCTTATGTCGATGGGCTTTTTGTGTTTCATTAAGTGATCCATCAGTGCCTCCAAAAGAAAAGATACAATCAGATAGTTCAATAGAAATGACTTGGAAAATCTTTGCCGGGCAACATGCTGAGGTTTATTTTGCTCTATTAGTGCAACGCTGCAAAAATGATGGTTTAAAATTATCCGCTAATGTTTTGAATGAACAGTTCAAATTACACATTCATCGAGGAATAGCTTTTTTAGCTAACAATCCGAGATTGACAAATATTTCAATGTTATTCAAGAAAATCAACTGATATCACTGTCCCTCTTATAGCTCCAGCTCACTAGATTATAATTTTTTAACTCATTGATTTAATTGCGTTTAATCCTGAAACGCCTCACAGGGCAACCACAAGGGATTGCCCCTACAAACAATGATGTAGGGGCAATCGGTTGCCCTTGTGTATAAGAAAGTGAGCTCCTGCTTGGGAACGAGGATAACGAGGATAGATTTCAAATCAAATATGCCTGTTTATGTTCCTAATTACAAACACGATATTTTTGTAAGTTATGCCCATGTCGATAATGAGCCACTGGCTGGTGCTGAAAATGGCTGGGTTACGACATTAATAAATAGTCTGAAAATCTTATTAACTAAAAAAATAGGTCGTCCTGATAGTTTTTCTTTATGGATGGATAATGAGCTACATGGTAATGTAGTTATAACTCCTGAAATTTTGGAACACCTTGAAGGTTCTGCAATATTTTTGCTGATTTTATCACCGGGTTATTTGGCTTCAAAATGGTGTCGTTTGGAACTGAGTACTTTTTTGGCAAAAGTTGGTCAAAATTCGGGGCGGTTTTTTTTGGTTGAACATGATTTTGTAGAACGTCCAGAGGTTTTGAGCGATTTATTGGCTTATAAATTTTGGCAGTCTAATCAATCAGGGCAAAGACGTATTTTAGGTTTTCCGAAACCTAATCCAGAAGAATATTATTATTATCAAAGGCTTGATGATGTTGCTACCCAATTATTGAATCAATTGAAATTATTAAAACAACAATATTTTGGAATTAATATTGACAATAATGGTAAGACTATAGTAACAAAAGTCTTTTTAGCATCAGTAACATATGATTTAGAAGAACGTCGTAATGAGGTAAAACGTTATTTGATTCAGCAAGGGGTGCAGATTTTACCAGAGGTTAAATATTCATCTTTGACAAATAATCAGCATTCTTTGGCAGGCGATTTGAGGCAGGCGAGTTTATTTGTACAATTATTGAGTGAAAATTCTGGCTATGGTTATCCTCGATTCCAGTATGAACGTGCTAAGGTGGCAAATTTGCCAATCCTTCAATGGCGCGATCCTGAGACACCAAGTGTTTCTGAACCGAAACATGCCGCATTTTTGACGCAAAGTACCGTTATTGCAACCATATTAGTTGAATTTAAAGCAATTATTATGCAAAAACTCAAACTAAGAGCTAAAGAGTTAGAGTTAGAAAAGTTAGAAAATATTACTAATGAACACTTGGTTTTTGTGAATGCGGCGCCAGAAGATATGGCTTTAGCGCATGAAATCAAGAAGATTTTAGAACAGCATGGAATTGCTTATAGCTTACCCTTGATAGGTTCTGAATCGACAACTCCGAGTGAAATACGTCAAAATTTAGAACAAAATTTGCTATCTTGTGATGCTGTTATCGTGGTTTACGATAAGACGTCGATAGTTTGGGTTCATGAACAATTGTTGTATTGTCGCCGTATGGCAAGACAGCGTAATCAGCCTTTGAAGCTTATTGGAGTGTATAACACTCCATCCTCTGCAAAGCCGCATTTAAATCTGAAATTACCGAATATGCAGATATTAGTCTGTCCAGTACCGCAGGCTGATAGTTGCTTGCCTGAGTTTTTGAAATGTTTGGCTAAAATTATAAACTAGCCGAAAATGGGCTAAGTAAACCGCGATGTAGGGGCAATCGGTTGCCCCTTTTGAAATAGAGTGCGTAACATCAGTTAGTAACTGATGTTACGCGCCAAGCTTCAATTCGCCTAGGGCTAAAGCCCTAGGCTAAAAGCTGCTAAAGTCGGCTAAAGCCGACTGTTTACTGACTCCAAAGGCTAGATTAGTAAAGTGCTAGTCAGCTTTAGCTGACTTTTACTTTTAGCCTAGGGCTTTAGCCCTAGGCGGAGCTGGGTGCGTAACATCAATTAGTAATAATTTTTATGCTCTTTGCGGCGAGTTCCTGCACGTTGAGTAATTACACCTTTTACCCTTTCTAAACTCGGAATTTCTAGCGTTGGATAGGCTGTATTAAGAGGTTTAAGAAAATAGCGGTCATTTTCAATATGCAATTGCCGAAAAATATACTCATCCTTGTCATCAACTGCAAAAACATAAGCACCATTATGAATCACACCATCGGGTTCAATTATAATAATATGCCCGTCAAGGAATTCTGGTGCCATACTATCGCCTAAAACTCTTAAGGCAAAGGGTTCTCCTCCACAATCACTCATTTTTTATACCTTTATTTAGTTATAAAACCTATCTATTTTAGTGCTGAAAGCTGGTAATGCAAGAACTTCTCACATTAAATTTTATCCTAAATCATTTATAAATACTTAAGTATTCCATAAAATAATTTAATTAATCCTTTGAATAAGATAAATTTTTAGCGATTTTTTTCCGAAATTGTTATATTATTCCACTCAAATTTTACTGATTTTAGTCTAAAAAAATCAGACTTTTTGAAAAACTTTAATCATGTAGATAATCTATAAATCACTTTAATACATTTATCTATATAGTTAATATTTAATAATATATTACTTACATAAAAAAAATTTATAAACAAATAAATATTTAAATATCAATTAGATAAGTCATGTATTTATTTTTTTACATGAAATATATTCATTAATATTGCTATTTAATTAATATTTTATTATATTATGTCAACCCAAATACTGACGGTTAAAAAATTTTGAGGAACAGTTATAATGAATGCGTCTAAATCCAATACACAATCTTCAGCAGCCATGAGTTTGGTTAATTTTTTTGGTATGAGTTTATTAACCTCACTGGGTGTATCAATAGTACTGATTGGTATTGTATTGCTCTTGTCGTCTGTGAGCTAAAACCGATACTTAGTAGATGCTAATCTGGCGAGGAGAAGAATAGACTTTAATTAATTTTTAAAATCTTTCTAAAATCTAGGTGAACTATGAAAAAGCGTTCTAAATGGGGTAGCCTAATTATTGGTATTGCTATTAGTGTGACAGCATGGCAATTTACGCAGGGTAATATTGTCTCAGCCCAAGCATGGGTAGCACAGAACTTATTGCATACAGCTTGGCTGCGTGCTCAAGCAAGTGGTCGCCGAGTTGAACCTTGGCCTTGGGCCAATGCTTGGCCTTTAGCACGTTTATCAGTTCCCCACTTAAAACTTGAAGAAGTAGTTCTCAATCAAGCCAGTAATGATGGATTATCAGCTTTTGCGCTGGGGCATTCCAAAAATAGTGTCTTACCAGGGGAACTGGGCAATTCCGTACTTAATATACAGAATCGTGAGACTTTTAATAAATTTTTAAAGCAATTAAAACCAGGTGATACGCTGGTACTTGAATCTTTAGGTAGTGGTTCTTGGAATTATCAAGTTTCAGCAATTTATATTGTGGATAAAACGGATACTTATTTAGTTTCACCGAGTTTAAATCGACGTTTGACATTAGTGAGTTGCTATCCTTGTACTACTACTGAAGATAGACGGCGTTATGTAGTCGTTGCAGAGGAGGTTGAAAGAGTCGTTTCAATTCATAACAGTTCGAATGCAAGCTTATAAGTACTAAACCATGAATTTGATAGCGTTACCCGATTTAGTTAAGTACAAACCTGCCAGGTTTTTAAAACCTGGCAGGTTTAATCGCTGTATTTTATACAAACGGGTAGTGCTATTTATTCTTGCACTGGTACTTAGCTTTTCAGATATTTTGACCAAAAACCTCCGAGGTTTTCAAAACCTCGGAGGTTTAGTTAGCCAAAGTTATTTCAAGAATGTCGAGATTGGTATCGTTTTGCCATTAATTTGTAAAATCCCGTTTTTCAAGTGTATTTGGCTGTAATAATATTGATTATCTGCTGTCGGTATTAAACGCCCCTCATCTAACCACTTTTTTAATTGTTGTTTGATGTTTTTATCAGTAGAATCGTCCAATATGGATTGAGGGATAGATATTTCTAGTTGAGCAGTTACTGCATTTAAGAGCATAGACGGATTGAATAAGGCGAAAGGGCTTAAATCTTGTTCGATTTTTACTTGCAATTTGCTGCTTAATTCTCCCTCTGGCGTATTAAAATTCAAGCGAGTCATGGCAAATTCAGGTTTATTTTTTAATAAAGTTATGCCATAAGGTACTAATCTTAACATAACCAGATTCTGCCTTTTCTGAGGCGGTAAACTTTGTATTTCTCTCAAGGCGGTTCTGATATTTAGTAAAGTTGGTATATGCCAGCGATCAAGCTCAAAGTTACCAATGCCTGGCCCATAATGATCGCTCCCAACTTTAATTTCCTGTAAGCCCGTTTTCAAAGTAAACTTCAGAAAATTCTTGTCAATAATATTATTCTCTGCTGCTAATTGAATTCCTTGCAATACAACTGGTGGCTTCTTTTTCCCAGTTAATCGTACAAAAGGCATACTAACAGTAGCCTCTCCTTGTTTTCGCAGCAGTTGCATATCTGCTGTCATTGAGGCATTTTGTATAATAATCTGACCTTGATCAGTTACCAGTTGTATTCGTGGATTATGTAACTCCACTTGCATTTTGGAAAAATCGCGTTTTGCAGACACTACACCTTGTAATCCTTGCCATTGTAAATCAGCTTGCTTATCTTGAAATCCCAGATTTGGCATTTTAATCCGACTAACACTATCGCCATTTATTTGTACCTCGGTTTGCACATAAACTAATGCTGGTTGCTTGAATTCTGGATCACTAGCTAAGTGCAAAGTGCTATGGATTTTAGGTAATGCAATTGGCCAAAAACCATGATTAATTTTTTGCACTAAAATAAAACGTTGATTATTATAAGATAATAATAATGTTTCTGCATAAGAATGAAACCAAGATCGCTGGTAAGTACTATCAAGTACTTTTAAATTTAGCCTCTTATAAAGAGATTCATTTAGATGAGGAAATTGTCGTTCAATTTCTCTCCCAGTCCAATATGGAATGCTAATTATTCCTATTAATATCAATAAAATAAAGCCTATCAAGACTTTTTTCATCATCTTTAATTACCCCCAAGCTGTTAGAATGACGTCACGCAATTCGTTGAGTCTACCATGAAAAAAATGTTCAGCCCCTGGCATTATAATATACTCAGCTTGATGCGCCTGAGTTTTTACCCATTCTGAAACTGCTGTAGGCGAAACTATTTCATCTTTGTCGCCTTGAATCACTAAAGTCGGTATCTTGCTTAAGGGCAAGTTTTCGGCTTGAAATCGCTCTACAGGTGGCGCAACGAGCAGCAAACGATTAGCATTCAAATCACGATGTCCCCTCAAAGCGATTTCACTACCAAATGAAAAGCCTGCTAACCAAAGTTCAGACGGGGCATATTTATTTTTGAGCCAATTGACAACAGCGCGTAAATCATCAGTTTCACCTTTACCATTATCAAATTGTCCAGTACTTTTGCCAACCCCACGAAAATTAAATCGCAGCGTAGCCAATCCTAACTCATTGAAAGTACGAGCCAGAATATAAACTACTTTATTATTCATCGTGCCACCGTGCAAGGGATGAGGATGACAAATGACAGCAAAAGCATTGTGTTGCGGCTTTTTGGCAAGTGTCACTAAAATTTCCAAATCGCCAGCGGGGCCAGCAATTAATTGCGTATTAGCGGTTTTCATCAATGCTTGATCCTCAAACGCTCAACAATGCGCCCATTTTGCAAATGCTCAGCAATGATTTCATCAATATCAGCCTGATTTTTGTAGCTATACCATACTCCTTCAGGATAGATGACAATAACTGGCCCTTTTCCACAGCGATCCATACAGCCAGCATTATTAGCTCGCACTGCTCCACGCCCGATAATACCGAGTTCTTTAGTGCGTTTTTTCAAATAATCGCGCATAGCTTGTGCATTATGAGTTCCACAACAACGTTCACCTTCAGCGCGTTGATTGGTGCAAAAAAACACATGGTAGCGATAATAAGTATTATTATTCATAATAGTTTCTTCAGATAAGTTCGACAAATATGTTATAATATTTTTTTATACTGCTCTTTATTAGATTAGAGAAAACAATTATTACGCACTCTCGTTCCCACGCTCCAGCACACTATCTTATACATAAGTTTTTAAATAATTGATTTAATTGCGTTTAATCCTGAAACGCCTCTCTGGGCAACCACAAGGGATTGCCCCCAATGATGTAGGGGCAATCCTTGTGGTTGCCCTGCGCTGGAGCGTGGGAACGAGAGTGCGTAACATCAGTTAAATTAGATTAGAGAAGACAATTATGGCTGATCGTCGTTTACAGGTTTTTTATACAGTTGCTCGTTTACTTAGTTTTACTAAAGCTGCTGAGGCTTTACACATGACTCAACCAGCAGTGACTTTTCAAATCCGTCAATTGGAGGAATATTTTAACACTCGCTTATTTGATCGTACACATAATCGTATTACATTAACCAAAGTTGGAAAGTTTGTTTATGAATCTGCTGAGAAAATTTTTGAGGAATACGCTGCACTAGAAAATGCTGTCAAGGGAATGACAGGGGACATGAGCGGATTATTAGTCATTGGAGCCAGCACTATGATTGCAGAATATTTATTACCTATTTTATTAGGGGATTTTAAGACTAAATATCCTGATGTGCATATCCGCCTGAAAGTGTCTAATAGCGATGAAATTGTATCAATGGTAGAAAATAATATCATTGATCTAGGTGTGGTTGAAGCTCCTGTGAATAATAAAAATTTATCTGTGACTTTATGCAGTATGGATCAATTAGTTGCAATTGTACCACCTGAGCATCCCTTAGCTAAATGCCATGAGATAACAGTGCAAAAATTAGTAGCTTTTCCCTATATTTCTCGTGAGGAAGGTTCGGGTACTCGTGAGGTTATTAACGAGTATTTCAATCGGGCTGGTATCTCAGTTGAGGAATTAAATATTGTAATGGAATTGGGTAGTCCAGAGGCAATTAAAGGCGCAGTAGCGGCTGGATTGGGGGTTTCGATTTTGTCGCGGGTTGCAATTCAAAAAGATTTAGAATTAAAACTCCTTAAAGACATTAATCTTAATCCGCCATTGGAACGCCCGCTGTCTTTTGTGCATAAAAAACAAAAATTCCGTTTACGCGCTATAGAAGAGTTCTTAAAATTTTCACAAAATCATTGTAGTATTCATAATCACATAAATTTTTAAAAATTAACTTGGATTCCAAGACTTTCTTTTTAAACCTCCGAGGTTTTCAAAACCTCGGAGGTTTTTGGCTAAAATTTTTATGACTTCAGAAACAAAACAATTACAAGAACTACAGCGAATTTTTAATCAATTACCAATTGAGCAACAACAAACCTTATTCGCTTTTGCTCAATTTTTAGAATCGCGTGTAGAAAAAATAGTGAAAACGCCTCCCCTTACTGTAAAACCTTTACCACGCCCTTCCAATGAATCAGTTATTGCTGCTATCAAACGG
>JALWSU010000086.1 GCA_026993485.1 Thiotrichaceae bacterium
ATGATAAAAGGTTTTATTCGTTGTCCGACATTCGCTGTACTCTTTTCATGGCTTAATACCATGGCATTGAAGTTTGCGCTTGGGAACGAGTAACAAAAACCTGACAGGTTTTAAAAACCTGTCAGGTTTGGCTTAACTTAAGGGCATTGAGTTTGGGAGAGGGGGGGATTGTCTGAACTGTGATTTCTGTGATTAACTGATAGACTTTGATAAAAAAAACTAATCAAAATCATAGTTAATCATTTAATCACAAAAATCACAGTTCAGACAGACTCCCAAGCTCCAGCTTAGCAACAAATCAACGAGAAAAAAATCCTTGACATTTAAAAACAAATTAATTATGGTCGGTCGTCGGTCTACTGGCAACTGTCCTTTAATACAAAAACAGCTTGCCATACTGCTTGGCTAACGTGATCTTATACCAGATTTTATCTAGTATCATGAGATAGTATAAGATTTTTAGGAGCGGTGAAAGCATTACTAAATAGTAACGCACTATATAGAATCCGTCTATCAGAATGCGGATTCTGTCTAATAGAATATTATGTCAAAATACAAAATCAAGCAACAATAAGGGAAAATCTAAGTATGTTACCGTTATTTGAAGACACTAAGTTAAACATTGTTCGACATAATAGTTTTGTAAATGATTTTGATGTGCTGGTTGCTTGTGAAGATACATTGAAATTTTTACAAACAATACCAGATGAAACAGTTGAGCTAGTTGTTAGCTCACCACCTTATAATATTGGGAAATCTTATGAAAACAGAACAGTTTTTAAGGAATATCTTGGTTTTCAAAAGCAAGTTATAGAGGAATGTCATCGAGTGTTAAAAAGTAATGGTAGTTTTTGTTGGCAGGTTGGCAACTATATAGAAAAAGGTGAAGTGTATCCTTTGGATATTTATTACTATGATATTTTTAAATTTGATTTATCTATGTATTTAAGAAATCGCATAGTTTGGCATTTTGGTCATGGGTTGCATGCTAAAAAAAGATTTTCTGGGAGATATGAAACAATTTTATGGTTTACGAAATCTAATGAATACATTTTTAACCTTGATCCTGTAAGAGTCCCGTCAAAATATCCAGGGAAAAGGCATTATAAAGGAGATAAAAAGGGTAAACCTTCATGTAATCCCAAAGGCAAAAACCCTTCTGATATATGGAAAATTGTTGTTGCAAACGATTTTGATACTTGCCTTTGGGATATTCCAAATGTGAAATCAAATCATCCAGAAAAAACTATTCACCCATGCCAATACCCTATTGAGTTGATAGAGAGACTTGTGTTAGCACTAACTAATGAACGCGGGATTGTTTTAGATCCATTTATGGGGGTTGGGTCAACTTTACTTGCGGCTCTTATCTATAAAAGAAAAGGAATTGGAATTGATAAAGAACAAGAATATGTGAAGATAGCCTTAGATCGTATTAAAGATTTCCAGAATGGCACTCTAAAGAAAAGACCATTAGGGAAGCCTGTTTATAAACCAACAGGCAAAGAAAAAATTTCTCAAATTCCATCAGAATGGAAACAAACAAAACTTGGAGAGTCGTTATGATTATTGCTGCTGAATATTCCTTCAATAGGGGGAAAGAGGTTATTGAAGAAAATTCCCCAAACCACTTAAAAGAAATAATTCAAGTCATCAATTCTGCTGATGCAGCTGTATGTCGAACAAAAGCAAGTAAAGAAATAAAAATGCCAGGGAAAATGCTTTACAGTCCTGAAGAGCTGAATAACCAGTTCAAAAAGTATTTTCACCCCCGTGGATGGAGAAATTATAAAGTGCAATGTGACTATTCAAATGACTATTATATAAATGATTATGAGCCAAAATCAATTGGGCAAAGACCTTATCGAGATATGGACTTCGTAAAAGGTAATGTTGGTGTTGAAGTCCAATTCGGTAAATA
>JALWSU010000087.1 GCA_026993485.1 Thiotrichaceae bacterium
GGGGGGGATAACATCAAATGTTGGTCATACTCTTTTTAACTAATTTTAACTTACTTGTTTAATCAGGCGTTGTTTGAGCTGATAAAGATTAATTTCCAAATTGACAGGATAAATTTCGACAGGTTTCAAACTTTTAATTGCGGCTGGGCAATGGGCTAATTGTGTTTGTACTCGGTCACGAATTTGGCTTAATGAAGCTAAATCAGTTACAAGCTGTCCTTTGCGTAATATGGGTATGAGTAAATCTTGATATGGTTTATTCGCAGATAGGGTACTATATTCTTCAGCAGTAGCCAGATTAACCATTTTGGCTGAGCCAACTGGTGGCATAAGTTCATTATAAATCATATCGCCGCTAAATTCCCCATGATTATCAGTAAACCGACGAACTTGTAATAAGCCAGGATTAGAGACTTTAATCGGCTCTTCAGATAATTTCAGGCGATATTGCCATTCGCCGCCCGGTTCACGAATCGCTGAAAGTTTATAAACTCCGCCTAATGCGGGTTGTTCATAACTAGTAATCAATTTAGTCCCAACACCCCAAATATTAATTTTAGCACCTGCGGTTTTAAGCTCATTGATGAGATGTTCATCTAAATCATTACTGGCAACAATACTTGCCTGTTGAAATCCAGCTTGATCCAGCATTTGTCGAGCTTTTTTACTTAGGCTAACAAAATCGCCAGAATCTAAACGAATGCCAACTAATTCATGGCCTTTTTCTCGTAACCATTGCCCTCTTTCAATCGCCTTTTTGACACCATTAAGCGTATCAAAAGTATCAACGAGAAAAATACAATTATTGGGCATGGCTTCAGCATAAGCTCGAAATGCCTCATCTTCGCTTGCAAAAGACATTACCCAACTATGGGCATGAGTACCTTTAATTGGAATACCAAACAGTTTACCTGCCAAAACATTTGAAGTGGCAGCACAACCGCCAATATAAGCTGCTCGACTAGCAGTTAAGCTGCCATCTATACCTTGAGCCCGTCGCAAGCCAAATTCTAATACTGGATTACCTTGAGCTGCATAGCAAACTCGGGCAGATTTGGTTGCAATTAGGGTTTGAAAATTAATAATATTAAGCAAAGCCGTTTCTAAAATTTGGCATTGTAACAATGAACCCTGTACTCGTAATAAAGGTTCATGAGGAAAAACTATAGTGCCTTCTGGTACAGCATCAATATCACATTCAAAGCGTAAATTACTAAGATAATCAAGAAAAGCTTGCTCAAATAAAGGCTTATCATCATTACCAGTTAATGATGCCAAATAATTTAAATCACTTTCAGTAAAATGCAAATCTTGAAGATATTCGACTACTGTCTCCAAACCAGCCGCAATAGTATAGCCACTTTCAAAAGGCGATTTACGAAAAAATAGTGTAAATACAGCCTCTTGATTGATTTTATTCTGTTTCCAATAACCATAAGCCATTGTTAATTGATATAAGTCAGTCAATAAAGCTAATGATTGATTATATAATTGTTTAATATAATTCATAAATTAATTTCCTATATTATTTAATCTTGAAATCAAGTAAGCTATATCAAAATCAAATTAAATCAAATCAAACTAGATTCACTCACTGAAAATTATTGATAATATTTACTATATGTTTATAAAAGAAATAGATTCAAATGAATTAACCCAATGGTTGGAAGAAGAAAAACCACCAATTTTGATTGATGTGCGTACCACACGAGAAATGGCACAAGCATCGATACCAAATGGCAAGCCGATGCCATTGAATACATTACCAGTTCGTCTGGATGAAATTCCTAAAAATGAGAAAGTAGTATTTTATTGTCGCACAGGCGCACGCTCTGCTCAAGCTTGTATGTATGTAGCACAACGTGGCTATGAGAATGTTTATAATTTACAGGGTGGGATTCTTACTTGGGCACATCAT
>JALWSU010000088.1:0-1229 GCA_026993485.1 Thiotrichaceae bacterium
GTTGATCCTTCTAATCCTCGGATGCAGCCTGAAGATATTGCTAAAATTAGGGCGGCTTTTCATTTAGATGATCCGATTCATTTGCAATATTATTATTGGATGCGCGATTTAATGACGGGTGAACTTAAATCTTTTAAAGATAGTCAACCTGTATTGCCAAAAATTTGGGATAGGTTTTTAAATTCGCTGCCTTTATTTATTTGTGCGACTTTACTTGTCTGGATGTTGGCTTTTCCTGCTGGCATTCAAGCGGCGATTCGGCGAGGTTCTGCTTATGATAGGGGTTCTACCTTTATTGCTTATACCCTAATTTCAGTACCTGGCTTTTTCTTGTCCTATATTATGATTTTATGGGTAGTTGATTGGCTTGGTGTACCAGTTATAGGTATGCGAACTTTTGGTATGGAAGACGCTAGTCCTTTATATCAAAATATGGATAAAATTTGGCATTTAGTAGTTCCTTCTATTATGTCGGCTATTGCTGGAATTGCTATACTTTCCAGATATGTGCGCTCCCAAATGCTGGAAGTAATTAGTCAAGATTATGTGCGAACTGCACGAGCTAAGGGGCTTGATGAGGATACTGTGATTTATCATCACGCTCTACGCAATGCTTTATTACCATTTGTAACCTTATTTGGTTTCCTTTTACCTGGATTAATTGGAGGTTCGGTTATTTTTGAATATATTTTTGCATGGCCAGGATTAGGGCGATTAGGTTATGAGGCTATTTTATCTCGTGATTTTCCTGTAATTTTAACAATTAATTTTATTGCGGCAGCCTTGACATTGGCGGGTACTTTTCTTTCGGATATTCTTTATGCCGTAGTTGATCCACGTATTCGGTTAGAGTGAGTATATTAATGACAGTTCAATCAGAAACTCCATTTCAAGAATTTTGGCGGCTTTTCAAAACAGATCGCTTAGCCTTAACAGGTTTGATTATTCTTATTTTACTTATTATTGCTGCCATTGCTGGAAAAGTATTAACAGAATGGTTTGTAATTTTCGACCCTTCTACTGTTAGATTAGTAGATAAATTTTTGCCACCACTTTCTTCTGCTTCTGAATATTTACCAATTGGAGATATGCCAAGATTTGGGATTTATTTATTAGGAACTGATGAATTAGGGCGTGATGTTTTTGCTAGAATGTTGCAAGGTTCTTTTGTATCTTTATCTATTGGCTTTGTGGCGGTAGGATTATCGACTTTTATTGGTATATTATTC
>JALWSU010000088.1:1239-1908 GCA_026993485.1 Thiotrichaceae bacterium
GCTTAGCAGGATATTATGGCAATGTTCGCCTTGGCGTAATGACAGTTGATACGCTAATTATGCGCTTTACTGATATAATGTTGTGCTTTCCAACCTTTTTTTTAATTCTTACAGTTGTGGCATTATTACCGCCTAGTATTTATAACATTATGATTGTAATAGGATTAACTAGCTGGATGGGAACTACTAGGTTTGTACGAGCGGAATTTTTATCATTGCGCGAACAAGATTTTGTTATTGCAGCAAAATCACTTGGATTACCAGCGCGAACTATTATATTTAGGCACATGTTACCAAATGCAATGGCACCTGTTTTAATATCAGCCATTATTGGCGTAGCTACGGCTATTTTGACAGAATCTGGTTTAAGTTTTCTAGGTTTTGGAGTTCAACCACCTTATGCTACTTGGGGAAATATTTTGGCAGATGGTAGAAGCTTTATTTTTGACGCACCTTGGTTATTTTATTTGCCAGGGATAGCTATTCTTATTGTTGTCTTAGCTTTTAATTTGGTTGGAGAGGGTATGCGAGAGGCGATGAATCCGAAATTGAGGAAGAATTAGTAAAATCAAGGACAAAACTTATGACTACGGAACAATTTTTAAAACCAAGAAATCAGCTTCATATTTCTATAACAGTTCCAGAAATTTTTAGTAGCCTTCATATAAC
>JALWSU010000089.1 GCA_026993485.1 Thiotrichaceae bacterium
TGATGATTTGGAGTTTACTGAGGAGTTTTCTAAGGCTTATGATTTGATGGAGTTTAGTAAAAATTGTGTTTTTATAACTGGTAAAGCTGGTACGGGTAAGTCGACTTTGTTGCAATATTTTCAAAAAAATACGAGGAAGAAGTTGGTGTTACTTGCGCCTACAGGTGTTGCTGCTCTTAATATTGGTGGTTCTACTTTGCATTCTTTTTTTAGGTTGCCGCCTCGCCCGGTTCAAGATGATGAGATTAAGGTTGTTTCTGGTAAGATGGGTAAGGTTTATAAGTCGGTTGATGTTATTGTTATAGATGAGGTTTCGATGGTAAGGGCTGATTTGATGGATGTTATAGATAAGTTTTTGCGTCTTAATGGTAAAAATCAAAGTAAGCCTTTTGGTGGGGTAAAAATGATTTTTTTGGGTGATTTGTTTCAATTGCCTCCTGTTGTTTCTAGTAATGAGGAGAAGCAGTTGTTTAGGACTAGTTATAGTAGTCCGTTTTTTTTTAGTGCTAAGGTTTTTGAGGATTTGAAGATTGATTTTGTCGAATTAACTAGGGTGTTTCGTCAAAAGGAGGAGAGTTTTATTCATTTGTTGAATAGTATTCGTAGTAATGAGGTTTCTTTTAAGGAGATAGAGGAGATTAATCAACGTTATCAGCCTGATTTTGATGCTAAGCTTGAGGATTATTATATTACTTTGACTACTACTAATAAGATTGCTGCTGAAATTAATCGGGTGCAGTTGGAGAAGTTGTCTACGCGATTATATTCTTTTCAGGGGGAGATAACGGGAAAATTTGATAAAGGTAGTTTGCCTACGGAGTTAAATTTGTCTTTGAAACCTGGGGCTCAGGTGATGTTTGTTAAGAATGATAGTGAGGGGCGTTGGGTTAATGGTACTATAGGTAAGGTTAAGAGTATTAAGGCTGGGAAGATAACGGTTGTGATTCCAAATAAGGGTAGTTATGTGGTGAAACCTGTGAAATGGGAGATACCGAATTATACGTTTGATGCTAAAACTAAGGTTGTGACGACTGAGGTGATAGGTTCGTTTGTTCAGTATCCTTTGAGGTTGGCTTGGGCGATTACTATTCATAAGAGTCAGGGTAAGCAGTTTGATAAGGTGATTGTGGATTTGGGTTGGGGGGCTTTTGCTCATGGTCAGTTATATGTTGCGCTTAGTCGTTGTAAGTCTTTGGATGGGTTAGTTTTAAAGAGCCGGATTCGTCCTAGGGATGTAATTGTAGATGAGCGGGTTGTTGAGTTTAGTTCAGTTCAGGATTAGTAACTGATGTTATGATTTATCGCTCTTATGCTTTGTTCATTCCTTTTGTACATAAGTTTTTTTATAATTGATTTTATTGCGTTTATTCATGAAACGCTGTGTTGTTATGAGCTATTGCTTCTATATAAATGAGTTATTGTAGAGATAGTTGGTTGTTTTTGTGTATAATTCTACTATTAAGTTTTTTTTGCTTGAGTTGTTAATCAGTATTTATATTTAATAAAATTAAGTATTTATATGATTTTTCCCTAACTACAGGTATGAGTTATAAAAGCAGAGAAAAATACTTAGATTTTTGCTTTATCCTTTCTTATAACTCATCCCTGTAGTTCAAAGAAATTATGCGATTCACTACTTGAGTAGCTTTTTTAGGTAATAAATCATTGATTTATTTCAATGAGTCTTGAGTAAATTTTGTCAAACAATTTGATAGTTGAGTATATGTGTGTGCGCTGGAGCTTGGGAAATTCTTATTTATGGACAAGTCTATAGGATGTTTTGTTAATTAATTTTGTTGGAATGTTATTTAGCAAACATTCTATTTGATTTTTTATTATTTTTATAAATATAACTTATTATTTTGAGCTGATAAAAAATTTTTAGTATTATCAATGTGTTAATGAG
>JALWSU010000090.1 GCA_026993485.1 Thiotrichaceae bacterium
ATATAGGACTTACGCACTGACAACAGAAGTTTTTTTAGGTTTAAAAAAAAAAAACAAAATGTTAATATTTATAACTGACTTGGAGTCCAAAGCTATGAGTTTCGCAAAATAGCAAATTGTTCTAAAATTGGTCCTGTTACAGGGGCTAATTTTTTCCGCATTAAACTTCCAATTGCTGTGGTGCGTGAAAAAATGGGCTGTAAGACTGAATAACCTAAACCTGATAATATTAGCATCGCTTTAATAGAATCTTGCATTTCTGGCATTATTTCTAATACAGCTCGCCGTTCTACCGAACTGGTATCTAAGCAAGTTTCGCAACGGTTTGAGGCTCGCTCGATTAAAGATACAATATTCATTTCATTATCATAGTCATCAGGGCGAATAGTTTCAAAATATTTTGCGATTAAACCAAATAGCACGCTGACAACTTCTTGATTTGATGGCTTACGCAATACTCGCTCACAACAATCTAAAAAAATTTGTCCGTTGGCTGAACTAATTTTAATTAGTTGTTTTGCAATATTATTTCCATTTGCAGCTAAACTGGATAAGTGTTGTTTAATTTGGGCAGCATCAGCACGTGGCGTAATTAGTGAATTAGGTAAATTATCTGGTTCTGCGGCTAAAAAACCTAGCAAATAAGCCGTTTTCGTCCGTCCTCGAAACCAAAGTTTTTGTCGTGTATCTTCGTCAATTAAGCCGGGTTGTAAAACTAAAGTTACAGATTGAATTAAATTAATCGGATCATCTTCAAAGGGGAGAAATTCAATCAAATATTGTGCTAGAACTTTACCGATTTCGCTTTGAGCAATTTTTTCATTTCTTAACATACTTCTTGCCGTTTCTGAATTTGGTAATGCCCACCAAGCACGATGTGCTAGTTCAACTGTTAATGCGGGAGCATGTACGACAGCAACTACAGCCTCTGGTTCTCCTAGCTTTAATAGTTGCTCTAAATTCTCATCTTTAGCTTGTCCCATGCGATTCCAGCGTTTTAGATAAACTGGATAGCCACCAGGTGAGTTTAAAATATGCCCAGAAATGAGTTCTCGTACTTTTTTTAAATAGAGTTCATCACGTCCAGTAGGATGTAATTGTATTTTAGCTTCGCCTTGTTCAGATAAGCCATAGACTATCATTTTAGATTCATCAATACGAATCGCTTGGACATTATTTGCTAGTAATACGTTTAAACGTAAATTATCTTCGTTAGAGAGTTCTATAATTGCCATAATTGTTATATTTAATGATGTTACGCACTCCATTTCAGAAGTAAACCGCGATTTCATGTAGAGGCAATCGGTTGCCCCTTTTAAACTAGAGTGCGTAACATCAGTTATATTAGTTAAAAAAATTTATGCCATAATGTACTTGGTTATAAATAATTAGACAAGCCATTTGGAGAGATTATTTTGATACATACAGCTTTATTAGCACTAGCAGACGGTAGTTTATTTCATGGACAATCAATAGGTGTGGTTGGACAACGTGTTGGTGAGGTAGTTTTTAATACTGCTATGACAGGTTATCAAGAAATTATAACCGATCCATCTTATTGTCAGCAAATTGTAACTTTAACTTATCCACATATTGGAAATGTTGGTGTCAATGCTGAAGATGAAGAATCGCGGGGTGTTTTTGCCGCTGGTTTGGTGATTAGAGATTTACCACTTTTAGAAAGCAATTGGCGTTCTGAAGAACCTTTTGAGGATTATTTACATCGAAATCAAGTAGTTAGTATTGCTAATATTGATACTCGACGCTTGACGCGAATTTTGCGTGAAAAGGGCGCACAAAATGGTTGCTTAGTTGCGGGTGATAAGATTGATGCTGAAGCGGCGATTGATGCTGCTAAAGCATTTGCTGGATTACAAGGCATGGATTTAGCTAAACAAGTGACTACAAAACAAAGTTATGTCTGGAATCAAGATTCGCATGATTTGCAAGTTATTGCCTATGATTTTGGGGTAAAACGTAATATTTTGAAAATGTTAGCTGATAGAGGTTGTAAAGTAACTGTTGTACCAGCACAAACGCCAGCAAGTGAGGTGTTAAAACAAAAGCCAGATGGTGTGTTCTTATCTAATGGTCCTGGCGATCCAGAACCTTGTGATTATGCAATTGAATCAATTAAGGAAATTCTGAATGCCGAAATACCTATGTTTGGTATTTGCTTAGGGCATCAATTATTGGGTTTAGCCAGTGGAGCCAGCACATACCAAATGAAATTTGGTCATCATGGTGCTAATCACCCGGTACAAGATCTAAGTAATGGGCGAGTAATGATTACTAGCCAAAATCATGGTTTTGCGATTGATGAAAAAACCTTACCGCCTACTTTAGAAGCTACTCATCGTTCCCTATTTGATGGTTCTTTACAAGGCATACGACACACAGAAAAACCAGCTTTTAGTTTTCAAGGACATCCAGAAGCTAGTCCGGGGCCACATGATGTTGCGTCGTTGTTTGATCAATTTGTGAGTTTGATGAAAGAAAATAACTGATGTTTCTCATTCGCACGCTCCAGCGCACTCCTTTATACATCAGGGCAACCAATTGCCCCTTTGTAGGGGCAATTCCGGTTGCCCAGTGAGGTGTTTCATTATCAAAATTAATAAAATCAATTACTTAAATATTGAGGTGATAGAACGCAGGAGCGTGGGAACTAGTGGGATTTGGTTTTTATTCGTTGTTTTCCATTCGTTGTACTCCATCCATTAATACCATGGCAATGAAACACCAGCTTGGGAACCCAAATTTGTTCTTAAACACAATATTGGAGTCCAAAGCTTTAGCTTTGGTGCGCCAAGCAAAGCTTGGCATCTCTTGCAAGGTGAAAGTCCCTGTCGGGCAAGGTCTAACCAACCAGCCGTATCGAGTGTTGCGTGCTTGTAGGTAGTGATAATATCACCGAACGAATTGCACGAAGCGTACACAGAGAAACTAATAGACCACAAGGGAGTATCGCACCTCCCTGAAGCTTGATACAGCTCCGTTACAAAGTGCAGATGGCAACGTTTTCAAAGCAACGGAAGCCTACACAAACCAGTTGGGTAAGACTGGCAAGGGTCTGTCGGAGTCCACCTTAGAGCGTGGTATGTTAGTAAAGAGATGTCAAGAACTTGGGAGACCCTGCATGTTCCTTTACCTGTTATAAGGTATATAGATATTGAGACACGAAAGGGGTAACAAAGTAAGTGAAGCCAAACCCTGATACGGATGAGGCTAGAACCTAAGTAACTGATAAAAGGTAAGTTTACCCAACCAATAGAAGGGATGACATGCAGGGAGTCAGACTCACTCATATCTGAGACGGTTGCGCCTATCACACGGGGGTGAGCAAAGTTATGCAGTCTGTAAAGGTATATCAACCAATAGGAATAATTGGCATGATACAAACGTCATTACAGGGAATAGCAGAAAAAGCCGCACGAGATAAATCCTATCGCTTCCGAAGCTTTACAAGGTTGCTAACAGTAAGTTTTCTACTTTGGTGTTGGAAATTGATCAACAAACGCGCACGGGAATTGATAAGGTAACCGCCAACGAATTTGAAAGGTGGCATTGTCTCACCAGTGTTGGCTAATATTTATTTACACTATGCCTTAGATGTATGGTTTGAACATACTGTTAAGTCGCATTGTGTGGGAAAAGCGTATTTGTGCAGGTATGCAAATGATTTCATTTGTGCCTTCACAAATGAATCTGATGCTAAGCGTTTTTATAAAGTGTTAGGCAAACGCTTAGCTCGGTTTAATTTGGAAGTAGCTGAGGATAAAACTCATATAATACGGTTTAGCAGATTTCAAAAGGAAAAGACTCAGTTCGAGTTTTTAGGTTTTAAGTTTAGGTGGGGGAAAAGTCGCTTTGGTAAAATAGTTTTGAAGAGACGTACTTCACCGAAAAAGTTAAGGAAGGCAAAAGTTAATTTCACAGGTGCAAAGGAAATTGTCATAAAAGAGTGCCAATTCTGTTTAGAGAAATTAACAGCAAACTTAGGGGTTACTATAATTACTACGGTTTGGCTGGTAATTCCATTCGAGGCAAAAGTTTTTTGAAAAAAAACTTTTGCCTCGAATGCTCTTGGTAGCTTTTACTATTGGGCGAAAGTCAATCTTTTAAAGTGGCTGAATCGTCGTAGTCAAAGGAGAAGTTATACATGGCAAGCCTTTAATGACTTAATAAAACATTTTAATCTGTTAAAACCTCGCATAATTAGGCGACCAACTCAGCTTGGTTTGGATTTTTGATTGTGTGGTGTGCGAAAGTGAGTAACTTTGAGGAGCCCGTTGCGGTAGTTCCGCACGACGGGTTCTGTAAGGGGACAGTTCGGGTAACTGGCTGTTCTACCTCGATAACCACCCTTTGGACTCCAAAAAATTTTGAGGTGAAATCTCTTACGCAGCCGTATTTCCCTAGTTCCTAAACTAGATTTTTTATGCTTGGAGTCCAAAGCTTTAGCTTTGGGCAACCAGTACCAAAGCTAAAGCTTTGGACTCTAAAAGGAGTAAGAACTTGGGAATGAGTTAGCCATTGAGGAATGAAATTAATTCAATTAATAATATGAAATATAAACAGTTAGAACCACCAGAAAATCTTGATCAAGAACTGCGTAAATTTCACTTATTTACTGCCCTCAATGATCAGGAATTTGCACAGATTAAAGAAAGTTTGCAAATAATACAGCTTAAGAGTGGAGAATATTTATTTAAGCAAGGAGAAGTAGCAGAGCATTTTTTTATGCTTAGAAAGGGTTTTATTAAGCTCCTCCGTATTTCTCTGGCGGGAGAAGAAAAAATTTTTGATCTGATTTCTCCTGGGCAAACTTTTGCTGAAGCTATGATGTTTATGCCCAATGCGGTTTATCCAGTCACCGCACAAGCACTCAATGAGAGTGTAATCTTGTGCTTTGACAGTAAAGTTTTTACAAGCATTCTTAAAGTTTCTTCAGAAACCAGTTTTCAGTTAATGTTTCATATTTGCAAGCGTCTCCATATGTGTATCAACGAAATTGATAATCTAACCTTGCAAAATGCTACCTACCGTATAGTGAACTATTTACTTTATCAAATACCAGATGAGTATAAAAACGCTTATGAAATTAATTTTCCTATTCCTAAACAAGTCATTGCCTCACGCTTGTCCATTAAGCCAGAAACTTTTTCCCGTATTTTGCGCGATTTGACTCGAATTGGACTTATTACAGTAAAAGGTAGAACTATTTATATTCACAATGTTGATAGATTACGTTTATTTTCAATTGGTGCTCTTGGCTAATTGCGTTATTTTTCTAACATTGCAACTCTTGAAGGTACTCTTAAAAAATCACCCACTTTCAAATTGTTATATTTGATCGGATTTAATGCCCGTAATCGGGCAACGGTAGTCCCATAAAGATCAGCAATTGTCCATAAATTGTCGCCTCGCCTCACTTTATGTTGTTGCAAAGTGCTACTACCATTTTGTGCCGCTAAACGAATTTTTCGACTAGGCATACTTGCTTGTACCAATTTAACATCTGAGGGTATTTTCGCTAAACGTTGTTTAAATTTCAATGCATGAGGGACAGGTAACACAATTTGATGGTGTCCATCAGCTACCGTCATTTTGCGTTTATAAGCAGGATTTAACAATTTAAATTGTTTAAATGATAATCCTGCTAATTGAGCAGCTAGGGAGAGTTCAATCTGACGACCGACATTAACTCGTTTAAAATAAGGCTTATTAGCAATGTGTTCTAATTTAATACCGTATTTTTTACGATTAGCGACAATCTTCGCAAATGCAAGCAATTTTGGTACATATTCACTGGTTTCTCTAGGTAATTTTAATGACCAATAATCACTAGGTCGTCCACGTCTTTCATTTCTATGAATAGCTCGCAGTACATTGCCTGCACCATAATTATAGGCAGCTAAAGCCAAAAACCAGTCACCACCAAAGATATCTTCTAACTCTTGCAAATAGTCCAAGGCGGCTGCGGTTGACTTAATAATGTCACGCCGTCCATCATAGGAAGAATTTTGTCGTAATCCATATTCTCTCCCTGTAGCTGGCATAAATTGCCAAAGTCCAGCAGCACGCTTAGTTGAAACTGCAAGCGGCTTAAAGGCACTTTCAATCGCTGGTAATAAAGCAATTTCCAAAGGCATTCCTCGTTTTTCAACTTCTGTCACAATATGATAAAGATAAGGCGCAGCATTGCGAGAAATCCGAGTAAAATAGGATTTATGTCTAAGCATTCTATCCTGAAATTTTTGTATCCGCCGATTATTAATCGCAGACAATTTATAGCCTTTAGGGATTTTATTCCATAAATCCTGTGTTTTCACGGGGGAAACTTTTACCTTATTTCCATAGCCCGCAGCAATAATTTTTGGGTTTTTAGTTTTGCCCAAATTAGCTTTAGTTTCTACAGTGCCACAACCACTGAGTATGCTGATACTTAGTAAAATCATTATAAATATTTTCATAAGTAATCTATGCTATTGAAGTTCAGATTAAAAAGCAACCCAATGAATAGTTTATAATTTCCATAAATAGTTTTACTGATGTTACGCACTCTCGTTCCCACGCTCCAGCGTCACTGCCATTAACTTAAGCCCTGAAAAGAGTACAGCGAATGTCAGACAACGAATAAAACCTGTTATCATGTAATTCTGAAACGCCTCATTGGGCAACCACAAGGGATTGCCCCTACATCATTGTTTGTAGGGGCAATCCCTTGTGGTTGCCCTTGTGTAGGGGCAATCCCTTGTGGTTGCCCTTGTGTAGGGGTAATCCCTTGTGCGAGAATGCGTAACATCCATTATTTAACTAAGTGAGCCAAAGCTTGCCCCATTAAAACCTGATTGTGCGCCTTTAATTCCCTCAGCCATTGCAAACGGTTGGCATCCAACAATAAAATCACTGTTGATCCCATATTAAAGCGTCCCATTTCAACTCCACGTTCTAAAATTGGCCCATTTTCATAGTGCCAATGTTTAACTTGAGACGATGGTGCTACTGTACCCGCCCATATAGTTTCCATACTACCAACAAAAAGCGCCCCTACTAAAATCAAAGCCATCGGCCCCAGTTTAGTATCAAAAAAACAAATCACCCGCTCATTACGAGCAAATAGATTCGGCACCACACGGGCTGTGCGTTGATTAACACTGAATAAACGCCCTGGCACATAAACCATATCTGTCACCTGCCCCGTCATTGGCATATGGATACGATGATAATCTTTTGGTGACAAATACAAAGTAGTAAACAAAGCCTGTTTAAATAAATCCACCTTATGCCCAGCCAATAAATCATTGAGTTGGAAATAACGCCCTTTCGCCTGTAACAAGCTACCATTTTGAATTTGACCAATCTGGCTGATTTCACCATCTACAGGACTTACAATTTCCGCATTATTTGCCAAAGGACGCGCATTAGACTTCAAAGCACGAGTAAAAAATTGATTAAAACTAGCATAATGGGATATATCAGATGATTGGGCAATACTCATATCCACTCCATAAAATTTAATAAAACGCCTAATTACCCAATGGGTAAGCCAGCCCATTTCTAAACGGGTTAATTTCAATATTAGCCGCGATAATAGATGTTGTGGAATAAAATATTGTGGTAAAGTTAAAAATTTATCAACTAAACTATTTTTCATTCAAAATCCTTAAAATTAAAATTGAGGTATTTATGTATTATATAGGCAGTTCAGCTCTTTCTACTTTTCGCCGTGATAAGTTTTTAGAAACAAATCCTAATTTAACCGTTCTTAAAGCACAGTTCTTATAT
>JALWSU010000091.1 GCA_026993485.1 Thiotrichaceae bacterium
CTTTTAATCCCTTAAAATCAAGGTTCAGACAATGGATGCAAATATTTTTTTTATTTAACATACGGAGGAAAAATCCATGAACAAATGTTCTCCCAATGCTCTCGGAGTCGCAATCGGCGTTCTTTGGGCTATATACGTCCTTTTCTGCGGCATCGCTGCTATGTTTGGTTGGGGAGTCGCGCTGGTTGAGGCATTATCTTCACTTTACATCGGCTATGGCCCATCCGTTTCTGGCGCCCTTATCGGCGCAGTTTGGGGTTTCATTGATGGCTATATTGCTGGGGTAGTAATTGCTTGGATATACAACAGTTTAGCAAAGTGAGCCTAGAGGAAAATCCAGCCGTTCCCTAAACCGCGTGCCAAGCGGACTATATTGAACGATGGAGTCGTAATTTCCAAAATTGGCCAGTTAAGTACTGAACTATGAATTAACATATTAGAGTCCAAAGCTTTAGCTTTGGGCGACCAGCCAAAGCTAAAGCTTTGGACTCCAAACAAAGTAAGCGTAGCTAAACGAAGTATCTGAACTGTGATTTATATTGTTTATCTAATTATGATTATTATGAATTTTTTTTATCATTAAAATTGGTTTACACTAATATAAAATAGCACATGGCATTAATGAACTTAAATTTATAAAGTAAAAAATACTTAAAATAAAATTTACAAGAGAATTTTGTTGACTTTTGAACTGCTAATTCATTAGAATTGCAAAGCAAGCGGTATTGTACTCATTATTGATTGGAACTTATCTATAACATAAGTTATTTTTATGAATTTTTTATGAATAGTTTATATTTTTGTAGTGAGCCAACAATTTTTCCCGCATCTGTCTGTTTTCTATAAATAAACAGCTTAATTTTTTTAAGGTTAGCTAAAAATATGAATAAATCCTCTTTAACACTTTCTCTCGCAGTTTCATTGGCTTGCGGTTCAGTATCTGCATTAGCTGCACCTCAAGGTAGTGAATTAGGTCCTTTTCGGCTATTTCCTGAAGTGGAAATTGGCTTTCAACATAATGATAATGTAGCATTACAAAGTGATACTACAGGTGATAAGGCAGTTAGTTCTGCCGTGACTATCTTTAGTCCCAAGGCTACACTGGTAAGCAAGCGACGTGGTGGCACTTATAGCTTGGGTTTGGGCACTAAAATTGGTCGTTATGCTAGTAGTGACATAGATAATTATGAAGATGTGAATTTTTCGGCTGATGCCGACATGCAGTTATCTCGTATAGTTGGCTTTTCACTCGGTGCTTATTACCGCTTGGGACATGATCCTCGTGGTAGTACTGACCGTACTCAAACGAATTTGGATACTTATAATATAGCTGGTGCAAATGCGTTATTTAGTTATGGCTCTAACTCCAGTATTGGTTTTGAGGGTGAAGTAGGATATAGCTCTAAAAATTATATTCAGTATTCAGGTGCAAAAGATCCAAACTCTAGTGACACAGATGGTGATAGAGATGACACAAGTGTAGCAGCTCGTTTGTTTTATCGAGTAATGCCTAAAACTCGTGTGTTTGGAGAAGTTACTTATGGGCAGACAAATTATGCCTATGCTAGGTCCGCACAACAATCACAAGACAGTAATCAATGGGGATTTAATCTGGGTGCTAGATGGAGAGCAACAGCAAAAACCTCTGGTACTGCTAAAATCGGTTATTTGAAACGGGACTATGATGCCACAGGGCGTAAAGATTTTTCTGGATTTGCTTGGCAAATCGGTGTGCAGTTGAAACCATTGCGTCAATCAGTAGTAGATGTTTATACTGGTAGAAGAGTCAGCGACTCTACAGGTATTGGGGATTTCATCGATACTCAAGATATATCAGTGAATTGGAGTCATAATTGGATGCCCCGTGTTTCAACTAAGCTGGGTATATACTATGCGAATAGT
>JALWSU010000092.1 GCA_026993485.1 Thiotrichaceae bacterium
AATTTGGCTATAATATCTTCAAATTGTTTCGAGAGTTTTTTCATTGTTTAGTCTCTATTGCAAGATTTTCTGCTTGTCATATAGACAAATTATATATTATAATAGCCAGTTTTCACTTTAATCTTTACTTAAGGAGGTTACGCTTTCAATGCCCCAAGTTCGAGTCAAAGAAAATGAACCCTTTGAAATTGCTATTCGCCGTTTTAAACGATCCTGTGAAAAAGCTGGCATTTTAGCCGAAGTCCATCGCCGTGAATTTTACGAAAAACCGACTGCGGTTCGCAAACGTAAAGCTGCTGCTGCTGTTAAGCGACAAATGAAAAAACGTTATCGTGATGTCTTACGCCGAAAACGTTTATACTAAATATTAGGTTACCCGCTGGGTGGGTATTATAATTATGTCTGAGTCTATTAAAAAACGAATTCAAGAAGATATAAAATCAGCTATGCGTGCTAAGGATAAGCGACGCTTAGGTACTTTGCGTTTAATTTCCGCCGCGATCAAACAACAGGAAGTTGATGAGCGTATTAGTTTAGATGATACACAAGTTATTGTTGTATTAGATAAAATGCTCAAACAGCGGCGCGATTCTTTAGCACAATATGAAAAAGCTAATCGCCAAGATTTAGCCGAACAAGAATCTTATGAAATTAAATTGATACAAGAATACTTACCACAACCTTTGAGTGAGGATGAATTAGCGGATTTGATTGATGCTGCTATTAGTCAAACTAATGCTACTACCTTGAAGCAATTAGGTAAGGTTATGGCTATTCTTAAACCTCAAGTACAGGGTCGTGCTGATATGAGAGCAATTAGTATGGCTGTTAAACAACGCTTGTCATAGTTAGTAGGACTTACGCATTGACAAACTAATTTTTTTATTTTCTCCTTGAAGCGAAGAAGCTTTAGCTTTGGACTCCAAGTCATTTATAAATTTTAACAATTTGTTTTTATTCAAAAACTATAAAAACTCAACTGTCAATGCGTAATTCCTAGTTAGTAATCAGTACCTCCCCCTAGCTAGCTCCATCTTTCTGCTGGGGGGATTTTAATTAATTGATAACTAAATAAGTGATAACTATGCGTATTTCTCGCAATTTTATCGACGAATTAATAGAACGTATTGACATCGTTGATTTAATTGATAGTTATATATCACTTCGCAAAGCTGGCCGCAATTATACAGCCCTTTGTCCTTTCCATAATGAAAAAACACCCTCTTTTAGTGTAAGTCCTGAGAAACAATTTTATTACTGTTTTGGTTGTGGAGCCTCTGGTACTAGCATCAGTTTTTTAATGAAATATGCTGGTTTGAGTTTTGTTGAGGCAGTGCATGAATTAGCTTCCAGAGCTGGTTTGGAGGTTGTATATGAACAAGGCATGGCTCCCTCTTCAATTACTGCCTTTGAGGATTTATATAAAATCCTGCAACAAGCTGCACAATATTATCGGCAACAATTACGCCAGTCTCCAACAGCTATTAGTTATCTGAAACAACGAGGTTTAACTGGCGAAATTGCGCGTGATTTTGGCATAGGTTATGCCCCCGCAGGTTGGCAGAATCTGTTGAAAAACTTAGGGAATGATGCCGAGACTGAAAAACGATTAATAACAACGGGTTTAGTGAAAGAGCATAAATCTGGTCGTCATTATGATCGTTTTCGGGATCGTGTGATGTTTCCAATTTTAGATCAAAGGGGACGAGTCATCGCTTTTGGTGGGCGGATACTCTCCAAAAGTGAGCACGAGCCTAAATATCTTAATTCTCCTGAAACTCCTTTATTTCAAAAAAGTCGCCAATTATATGGATGGTATTTTGCACGGCAAGTTCGCCCTTTGCAAACTATAATCATTGTAGAAGGTTATATGGATGTCGTGGCATTAGCTCAATATGGCATACATAATGCCGTTGCCACTTTGGGGACTGCAACGACTCGTGATCATTTAAAGTATTTATTTCGTAGTGTTTCAGAAATAATTTTTTGTTTTGATGGCGATCGAGCTGGGCTGCAAGCGGCTTGGCGTGCATTGGAAACGGCATTACCTTTTTTACATGAAGGCCGTCAAGTCCGTTTTATTTTGTTGCCACAAGGATATGATCCAGATAGTTTGGTGCGTAAAGAAGGTAAACAAGCTTTTAACAATCGCTTAACTCGAGCGATACCTTTATCAAAATTTTTATTTGATGGCTTAATGCGACAAGTTGATATGAGCAGTCTTGATGGGCGAGCGCGTTTGGTGGAGTTAGCTAAGCCATTATTAAAAAAGTTGCCTACAGGGCTTTACCGTGATTTGATGTTGCAAGAATTAAGTGAATTAACGCATGTTGATTTGAAAAAGTTGACTATACTTATACAAAGTGAAATTCCTCAAAAAGCAGTTATTAAACCGAAACCATTCCGACCAGTTGAAAGTCTGATAGACCTTTCATTAGTCGATCAAGCGATTTTCTATTTATTACATAAACCAGATTTATATCAATTAGTAGAATACCCAAATAAAAAATTATCAAGCCTGAAGAAACCAAATATAAAACTTCTGTTAAATCTAATTGAATTTATAAGGATGAATCCTAAATTAACTTTAGGTGCTATTTGCGAACATTGGCGGGGAACAGACGATGAGCAAATCATCAATCAATTAGCATCGCTAATAACAGAAAATCTTAATGATATAAATATAGATGATAATTTTCGTGGTGCTATTGAAAAATTATATAAAGAGGACAAAAGCCAACGCTGGGCCGAACTGATAGAAAAAAGGACTAGAAAAAATCTTTCTAATATCACTGATAACTGACAACTGAATATGAATCAAGAGCAACAGCAATCACAACTCAAATTACTCATTTCTAAAGGCAAAGAGCAAGGTTTTTTGACTTTTCATGAAGTCAATGATCACTTGCCTGATGATATTGTTGATCCTGAACAAATCGACAGTATTATAAATATGATCAATGATATGGGGATTGCAGTGCATGAATTTGCACCAGATGCAGAGGCTCTGTTAATTTCTGATGGGCCGATCACCGACGAAGAGGCTGCCGAGGAAGCTGCTGCGGCATTGGCGAATGTGGATGGTGAATTTGGGCGTACCTCTGATCCTGTGCGTATGTATATGCGTGAAATGGGTTCAGTAGACTTGTTGACGCGAGAAGGTGAAATCAAAATAGCTAAACGCATTGAAGAAGGTTTAAGCCAAGCCTTGTCAGCACTTGCAACCCATCCTAATATAATCTCGGACTTTTTAAGTCAGTATGAGAAAGTTGAAACTGGCGAGTTGAAGCTATCTGATCTAATTAACGGCTTTACGGATTATCTGCCTCCGAAGGACGAAGAATTGCAACAGATTGAGACTGCTGAAGTTGACGACGAGGTTCTTGATACTAATGATGAAGATTTAGAAGAAAATGGTTTAGATAAGGAATATGCTCGTAGTCGCTTTGCTTATTTGCGTGAACAATACACTCAGTTGATGCAAGCGGAAGCTACGCATGGGACTCAATCGCCAGAATATATAGAATTGCGTAAAAAAGTGGCTGATTGCTTTTTGCAGTTTAAATTAGTACCGAAAATGATTGATATTTTAACTGCGAACTTACGCGAGACTGTCGCCTTAATACGTAAGCATGAACACAAAATTCGAGATATTTGTGTCACTAAAGTTGGCATGAATAAAAAAGAGTTTCTGGCTTCCTTTAAAAACCATGCCACCAATCCGCATTGGGTGTCTTTATTATTAAATACAGGTAAATCTTACGTTAACTCTTTAAAGCAATACCAAGCTGAATTGGTGAAGGAACAAGAAAAGCTAATTGCATTAGAAAGAAAAAGTCGCTTAAAACTTGACGAAATTAAGGAAATTAATCGACGTATGTCGATTGGTGAAGCTAAAGCACGGCGGGCAAAAAAGGAAATGATTGAGGCGAATTTACGCTTGGTTATTTCTATTGCGAAAAAATACACTAATCGTGGTTTACAATTCCTTGATTTAATTCAAGAGGGTAATATTGGTTTAATGAAGGCAGTAGATAAATTTGAGTATCGACGCGGCTACAAATTTTCTACTTATGCAACTTGGTGGATTCGTCAAGCGATTACGCGCTCAATTGCAGATCAAGCGCGTACTATCCGTATTCCAGTTCACATGATTGAGACGATTAATAAGTTGAATCGAATTTCTCGACAAATTTTGCAGGAAAAAGGTCGTGATCCTTTGCCAGAAGAACTTGCCGAGCGTTTGCTTATGTCTGAGGAAAAAGTACGGAAAGTATTAAGAATTGCCAAAGAGCCGATTTCTATGGAAACGCCGATAGGTGATGATGAGGATTCGCATTTAGGAGATTTCATTGAAGATACTAGTATCCAAGCACCAATTGAAGCCGCAACTTTTGAAGGCTTGCGACGTGCTACGCATGAAATGTTAAAGGGATTGACACATCGTGAAGCGAAAGTCTTGCGTATGCGTTTTGGTATTGATATGAATACTGATCACACTTTAGAAGAAGTGGGTAAACAGTTTGATGTTACTCGTGAGCGTATCCGTCAGATTGAGGCTAAAGCTTTGCGTAAGTTACGCCATCCGAGCCGTTCAGAACGCTTGCGTAGTTTTATTGAAGAACCTTGATTATATTTCTCTCTCCCGCAAATCAGACCTCCGAGGTTTTGAAAACCTCGGAGGTCTTTGAAATTCGGTTAAAAACCTGCCAGGTTTTTAAAACCTGGCAGGTTTGGCTTAACTTAATGGCAGTGGGGCTAAGGAGAGGGTGAAATCTCAAAGCAAATGTGACACCAATCCATCCGCAAGTTTAGGTTCAAACCAAGTAGATTTGGGCGGCATTAGCTGCTCAGCATCAGCTACTGCCATTAGTGCTTCCATGCTGGTTGGATACAGGGCAAAGGCTACTGCCATTTCACCACTATTCACCCGTTTTTCCAGTTCACCTAAGCCTCGAATACCTCCCACAAAATCAATACGTTTGTCTGTGCGTGGGTCTCCAATACCTAAGATTGGTGTCAATAAGTGATCCGTTAATAAACTCACATCAAGGCTGGCTACTGGATCATTTGTAGGTATTTTGTCAGCATCAATTGTTAAGCCATACCATTGCCCATCTACAAACATACCAAATTCACCACTTTGTTGCGGTTTAACTGGACTTTGACTTGGATTCACCTTAAAATTTTTGGCAACTTGTTCTAGAAATTCTGAACTAGTTAGCCCATTTAAGTCTTGAACTACTCGATTATAATCCAAAATTTTCATCTGGTTATCTGGAAAAATCACGGTTAAAAAGTAATTATAGGCTTCTTCTCCAGTTTGCTCCGGTGTACGCCGTTTTTCTGCGACTCGTGAAGCTGCTGCTGAACGGTGATGGCCATCGGCAATATAAAGGTTATCCATTGCATCAAAGGTGTTGGTAATAGTTTCAATATCATTGGGATTATCAACTACCCAAAGTGTGTGAATAACGCCATCGTCTGCGGTTAAATCAACACTGGGGGGTTGTGCCGTCAGTGTTTCAACTAGTGCATCTATGGTGGGATTATGTTTATAGGTTAAAAAAACTGGTCCCGTTTGGGCATTTAGCGCATCAATTTGACGTACTCTATCATCTTCTTTATTCGGGCGAGTTAGTTCATGTTTGCGAATGCGATTGCTGTTATAATCTGCTATATTAGCAACAGCTACTAAGCCAATTTGTTGATGTTTACCCATTGTTAAGCGGTATAAATAATAATTAGCTTGTTCATCTTGTTTTAAAATATTGGCTGCAAGCATGCGTTGTAAATTTTCTGCACCTTTGGCATATACTGCATCACTGTAAGGATCAGTATCAGGGGGTAAATCAATTTCTGGTTTTGAAATATGCAAAAAACTCCAAGGACGATCTTTCGCTCGTTGACGCGCTTCTTCGGTATTAAGTACGTCATAAGGCGGGGCAATTACATCTTTAGCGGTTGCTGCTAGGGGACGTAATCCTCGAAAGGGACGAATAAGCGACATTTTATTTTTTACTCCTTTGTTTGATTTAAATAATATTGGAAATTTCTACATGCATACTCGTACTAATCTGCGTATAAACCAACCCATTGATCCAGTTTTTAGAAAAAGGGTTATTATTGCAAATCCTTATTCAAGTACAAATTGGCCATTAATTATTGGTATTATTCTGATTTTAATTGTCAGTGGTTTAGTCTCAGCAATTTATTTGAATCCTGATTTGATTCAATCTATTAAAACTTTGGGTGAGAATGTTGAAAAACCAAGCAGTACTAAATCAGCCAATTTGGAAATTTCAAAACCCAAACCTACGCCGCCAATTCCATTAGTGTCACAATCACCTCCACCGATTAATATTGATTTGTTGTTAGCCAAAGCAAATACACAAATTTCTAAGGCTCAATTCATCTCGCCTCAAGGTGATAATGCTTATGAAACTTATCAGGCTTTAGTGAAAATTGCTCCACAACAAGCGCAACTAATTTTAGATGAAATTGTCGCGTGGTATTTCAAGCAAGCTAAGAAGTATATCAGTATTAATCAACTAACCCAACCAAAAGGCAATAATGCTTATGAAATTTCTCAACACTTGAGACAAATTGCGCCTAAGCATGAAACTACACAAGCACTTGTAAGTGAGATTGTTACGCTATTGCATCAAAAAGCGAAGCAACAAATGCGGAGACAATTTTATACAACGCCCAAAAATAATAATGCAGTTCGTACTTATCGGCATATTTTAAATCTTTCCCCAAATGATGTTATCGCTCAAAATGCTTTGAGTAAAATTGCCAAAAAATACTATAAATGGGCTATTTACAAAAAAAATCGGAGACAATATAAGGCTAGTCTGAACTATATTGAAAAAGGTTTACTAGCTAAACCTGATGATGTGGAATTGAATGAATTGAAATTGGAAATGAGTTCTAAATAGAATCAATAACTAGGGCAACCACAAGGGATTGCCCCTACAGTAAGTCATTGTTTGTAGGGGGCAATCCCTTGTGGTTGCGAGGCGTTTCAGGATTAAACGCTATAAAATCAATTATTTAAAAAAATATGTATAATAAATTGCGCTGGAGCGTGGGAACGAGAATGAATAAGTTTTTCATTTTGTTGTCATAATATTAGTAATGTTATTAGCTATTTCACGAAGAAAGTGCGAATCTTGTAGAAGTGTTTTTTTTATTACTTCGGTATCTATGAAACTATGATTTTGTATTCCATTGCGTAGGATTTTATTAATTTGCACTTGGATAGATTCCACCTCGTTTTGGGACTTAAAATAGTCAACTACATCCTCATCCAAAGAAATAGTAATACTTATTTTGGCATCATTAGGATTTTGTCCTTGTAATTCAGGTATAATACCTCGACGCTTAACCTTGAGTTTTTTTAAATCATATTCCTCGCGCATAATCTTTCTCCTCTTGACGTGTTGCTTTTCTAGCTGAAATAATACGAATTTTGTTATGTCTAAGCGTATAACTTACTAACAAAAGTCGTCCCTTATTAGAGTAACCTAACTGATGTTACGCACTCTCGTTCCCACGCTGGAGCGCAATCTCTTATACATAAGGGCAACCACAAGGGATTGCCCCTACAGTAAGTCATTGTTTGTAGGGGCAATCCCTTGTGGTTGCGAGGCGTGTCAGGATTAAACGCTATAAAATCAATTACTTAAATAGTTATGTATAAGAGAGTGCGCTGGAGCGTGGGAACGAGAAAAATCCTTTTAATCCTTTAAAATCAAGGTTCAGACATCAGCTTTATTTGT
>JALWSU010000093.1 GCA_026993485.1 Thiotrichaceae bacterium
ATTTTTCTAAATCAATCTTTTCGGTTTCAAAAGATGCTTGACGTTGCCTAAATGTCTCCAGTTCATCATTTAGTTGTTGTTTTAGGGAGGAAGAAATTTGCTCAGTTCTCTCAAGTAGAACTTGTTCTTGATTTTGTTGAAAAGATAATAATTCCTGTTTAAAGTTTTCTAAAGCAATCTGTTCCTCTTCAAAATATTCAATAGTTTCATACACATCACTACGCCGCTGTTGAAAATTATCAAACTCGGTTTCAAGTCGTGATTCTAACTCTTTTATTTTATCAAGTTTAACTTCAGCTTGTTGAAGAAATTTTTCATACTCTTCGGAAAGGGTTTCAATTTTATTCCGCAATTCCTTGATATTATCAACAATACGGTAAAACTCATTTAATTTTCTTTTAACCTCATCAAATTTTTTGAGTACAGTATCATTATCTGATAATCGTGCCATTTAAAAATCCTTAAGTAGTTGTGCGGTTTTATGTAACTGCTGGCTAAATTCCATTGTTTCTAGTTTATTAGCAATCACACGCATTTCTAATTTAGTTTTACGCTCTTCACCAATGCCACTAAGTTCTTGAGCTTGTTCATAAAGCCATTGTTCACCCTCAATATTACTACAAGCACCATATTCATCATCTAGCACATTAAATGCTTTTGGTTTCAAATTATCCTGAGTGGTATTATAAATTTTCTTAACCTCATCCAAAGCTAAATCCTCATTAGCTACTGTTATGAACTCCAAAGAGTTTGCATTTATAGTATCTTCTGGTGAAAATTCTCTGGCAAAAAACCAAGCAGTTAAATTGCGTGGTGAACCTGATAATGTACTGACAGCTTGTGCATAAGCATATTTAGGATAATTTTTTAAATCAGCTGCTAACTTTTTATTTTTCTCAAAATCAAATGGTTGTAAAAAGGATTCCTGCAATCTCCGTTGAATATCCCGACTATCCTTTGAAAATTCTAGCGGTTTTGCGTAATCTCTTTGAAAGTTTAAATCTTCAACACAATGATTACAAAAACCACATTGGTAATCAGCTTTGATAATACCTTCCCCACTGGTATCAAAATAATTGATAATCATCTGTCTTTGACATTTACTAGAATCATCTATAACATTTTTTAATGTCTCCAACATCTTGTAACGCATCACCTTAATTTCATCATAAGTATGATGCAATATAACCAACATATATTCGGCTATATTAGTAAAAAGCTGACTATTATCGGAATAATTACTCAAATTGTTTTTTTTGATTCTATTTTCAATATCATCCCAATATTTCTCCTTATGTTGTTTTATATCAGCAATAATATCCGCCTCAATATAAGATTCATATTTATTGGTTTGAGAAATATCATTGCGTTTTAAATAGTTTAAGAGAGCAGATATTGCGGTTTTCTTAGAAAATAAATCTGCAAGCACGATTTCAAATTCAACACTTCTCCCATATTTTCTAAAAAAATCACTTATATAACCAATAATTGTCAATCTATATAAGGCTAATTCAACATTACTTTGTTCAGTATAATTTGTTGATATACAAACTATCTTATTTCCATCTTTGAGAGCATTGATTAATTTATCAACTACCCGTAATACTCTGATTAAATCGGCTCCAACACTAGGATAACTGCTGCTAATAAAGGTATGTTGTTTACCATAATCACAGAGTCCCTTCTTATCAAATGGACAACGAAAAGAAGCACAAGCAGGTACTATAGTATTCCGAGTTTCCATATCTCGCTTGCAATTATCATTAGGCATATCAATAATCTGTACACAATGGGCATGTAGATTATCTCTACCAGAACGTCCAGCCTCTTGATACCATGCTTCTAATCCTCCTGCCATTGAAGTATGCACAACAAAACGAACACTACCTTTATC
>JALWSU010000094.1:0-358 GCA_026993485.1 Thiotrichaceae bacterium
CCTCACAGGGCAACCACAAGACAGGGCAACCACAAGGGATTGCCCCTACAAACAAACCGTAGGGGCAATCCCTTGTGGTTGCCCTTGTGTAGGGGCAATCCCTTGTGGTTGCCCTTATGTATAAGAGATTGCGCTCCGCTCCAGCATAGAAAATCCGTATTACTATTTGGAGTCTGTCTGAACTGTGATTTCTGTGATTATAATGATGAACTATGATTCATATTAGTTTTTTATCAAAGTCAATCACATAAATCACAAAAATCACAGTTCAGACAATTTTAAATCTCGACTATTTTCATAACTTTAATTATAATAAACATAATTAAAACTAGAGAAAGTCAAATCCGATGAAAAAATT
>JALWSU010000094.1:368-1892 GCA_026993485.1 Thiotrichaceae bacterium
GTTACCCATAGGTATTCAAACATTTTCCGAAATAATCAAAGAAGACTATTTATATGTCGATAAAACTCGACAAATTGCCGACTTATTGCAAGCAGCTAAATATCTATTTCTATCTCGCCCTCGCCGCTTTGGAAAATCTGTATTAATTTCAACGTTAGCAGAAATCTTTTCGGGTAATCAAGCACTGTTTAAAGGCTTGTATATCTATGACAAAATTGAATGGCAATCTTATCCAGTTATCGTCATTGATTTTAACGGGATTTCATTCCATAGCGAAGAAGTATTCAGAGCCTCTATATCATCATTTCTTGATACGATTGCCTTAAAATATGAAATTAAACTCTCAAAACAGTTTATCAAGGATAAATTTGCCGAATTAATCCAGAAAATCCATGACAAAACCCAGCAAAAAGTCGTGATTCTGATTGATGAATACGATAAACCTATTGTTAATTATGTTGACGATTTAAAAAAAGCTACCCAAAACCGAGAAATTCTTCGAGACTTTTTTGGCGTTTTAAAATTTTCTGATCCTTTTCTACGCTTTGTCTTTCTAACTGGAGTATCTAAATTTTCTAAGGTTTCAATTTTTTCCGAATTAAACAATTTACGCGATATTACCTTTTCCAGACAATTTGCTACCATCTGTGGATATAGCCAAAAAGAATTGGAAAGTAATTTTGAGGATTATCTGCAAAATCTTGGTGCAGTATTGGAACTAAAGAAAATACCCTTACTAGCCAAAATCAAGGCTTGGTATAACGGTTATTCATGGAATGGCAAAGATAGATTGTATAATCCATTTTCAATACTCAATTTATTAGCCGAGCAACAATTTGACAATTACTGGTTTGCAACTGGAACTCCTACTTTTTTGATGAAGTTAATCAAAAAAATGGAGCTTGATACTACTACACTTGAAAACCAAAGAGTTTCAAAAATTGTATTTGATAGTTATAATCTTGAAAACCTTAATGTTTTCGCACTGTTATTTCAAACTGGTTATTTAACGATAAAGTCAATTGTTCCCAAAGCCAGAACTCCTATATATATTTTGACTTACCCTAATTTTGAAGTAAAACAAGCATTTATTACCTTTTTGTTTGAGAGTTTTACTAACAATGAATTAGGAGAAATCCAACCCGCAGTAGAAAATTTACTTGATTATTTGGAAACCGAAAATCTGGACGGATTTATAAATATCATCCGTGCCTTATTTGCCAAAATTCCTTATCCCTTACATATTGAACAAGAAGCTTATTATCATTCTTTATTTTATATGATTTTGGCATTAATGGGTGTGGAAATTGATTTAGAAGTGTTGACAGATAAAGGCAGAATTGATGGCATTTTGACTTTTGAGGATAAAATCTATCTTATAGAGTTCAAATATGGCAAAGCTGGCACTCAGTTGGAGAGTTTGACTAACAAAGCCATTGAGCAAATTAAAACCAAAAATTATGGGTTTTTAAATGAATCTCGTAAGATAATTTATCTTGGGGTGGGTTTTGCTGGTAAGGAAAT
>JALWSU010000095.1 GCA_026993485.1 Thiotrichaceae bacterium
GGGCAATCCCTTGTGGTTGCCATTAAGGATTAAACGCAATGAAATCAATTATTTAAAAACTTATGTATAAAGGAATGCGCTGGAGCGTGGGAACGAGGTGATAACTACAAGGATGTTATATAAACAAGGATAAAAAACTTAAATTCTCGTAGTTTTTGCCTTATCCATGCTTATATAACATCCCTGTAGTTCTATCCTGTAAATCCTAATTAAGACCAGAAAACTATAACAATATGGTTAAATTCGATGGATTGTTTTTGAATCAATGTAAATAATTTTACCATTTTTCCAAAGTGGCATTTTTAAATTTTGCCGCAATTTTTTTTGCTATTTCTGATGCTCGATACATGGCATTAATAGCTAGTTTAGAGTAGAAGCTTTTTTCTTTCATAATGATTATTGGTATTTATCCAAAATTATTCCTCACATTAGTTATTTATTACTTTTATGCTTATGGGTTACAATGTGAAATTGTTAACACTGGCATAAAGACAAACTATACTATGAAAAACAATCTGGAGCAATTAGAAAGCGCAATTCGTCAACAGGCTGAAAATTTGGCGAAAAGTCATTTACAAGCCGCTGAACAACAAGCTGAGCAAATTTTAGCGGAATCGGCTAAACGTTTGCAGCAGCGAGAGGAGCGCGAGCAGAATATCGCTGAAGTGGCGGCGAATCAGGAATATCGTCGCCGTGTGCAAGCCAGCGAAATTAAAATGCAGGCGGAATTGGATCAATTACGTTGGTCTTTGGTGCAATCAGTTCTCTCCGATTTACAGGCGCATTTAAAACAATTAACACAACAAAAAGAAACTTATATCCCTTTATTGAAACAATATTTAAAATATGCGGCGCAATTATTTGATGAACAAGCATTAGTGGTTGAAGTCAACGCTGAGGATCAGGTGTTACTCGCGCCATTGTGGGAGGAAATTCTGAAAGAATGTGTGCCTGATAAAACTTGTACATTGTTAGCTAGTACCAAGCATGGTGGTGGATTATTGGTGCGTAATCAAGCTGATAGGATTCGTGTCGATAATACTTTTGAGGGTTTGATTGAGCGTCTGCAAAACGAGCTTTATCAGGTTATTACAACCCAGTTGTTTGCTTCTGTGACTTCAATAAGGAATATATAAATGAATGAAATAACAGGAGAAATTATTAGTATTAATGGGCCAATTGTCGTGGTCGTACTGTCTGGAGTTCGTAATGGTGAACAGGTACTAGTAGGTAAATTGGGCTTGATGGGTGAAGTTATCCGTTTAGATGGCGATAAGGCAACAGTGCAAGTCTATGAATCTACAGAATCTTTACATCCCGGTGATATGGTGCAAGCTTTGGGACATCCGCTATCAGTGGAATTAGGGCCAGGATTGTTGGGGAAAATTTTTGATGGTGTGCAGCGTCCTTTGGATAAAATTTATGCTGAACATGGTGATTATATTACTCGTGGTTTAAAGCTTAATTCTTTGGCGCGTGATAAGCTTTGGGATTTTACGCCGAATAATAGCTTGTCATTAGGTATGCAAATAGCTGGGGGTAGGCTAATAGGTAAGGTACAAGAAACTACTACTATCAGCCATCCCATTTTAGTCCCGCCTAATTGCAATGGTGAAGTGGTGGAATTAGCTGATGCGGGTGAATATACGATTGAGCAAATTGTAGCGAAAGTTAAACTAGATAATGGTGACATTATGCCATTACGCTTGTTTCATAGGTGGCCAGTTCGCACACCGCGCCCTTATTTAAGGCGTGATCATGGAGTTATGCCTTTAATCACTGGGCAACGGATATTGGATACTTTTTTTCCGTTACTAAAAGGTGGTAAAGGTGCAGTTCCAGGGCCATTTGGTGCGGGAAAAACTATGCTACAACAACAAATTGCACGTTGGGCTAATGCTGATATTGTAATTTATGTGGGTTGCGGTGAGCGGGGCAATGAACTAGTTGATATTTTGGAAAGTTTTCCAGAATTGACTGATCCTCATACGGGACGCTCTTTAATGGAACGCACTTTATTAGTAGCTAATACGTCTAATATGCCAGTAGTTGCGCGAGAGGCTTCGATTTATGTCGGAGTCACTATTGCCGAATATTATCGGGATTTAGGCTATGATGTTGTAATGGTTGCAGATTCTACTAGCCGTTGGGCGGAAGCTTTACGCGAAGTGGGTGGACGTTTAGGACAAATGCCAGTAGAAGAAGGTTATCCTGCCTATCTTGCTTCACGATTGGCAGCATTTTATGAACGAGCAGGGCGGGTGACAACCTTAAACAATCAAAAAGGTTCTGTGAGTTTAATCGGTGCAGTTTCTCCACCGGGTGGGGATTTTTCGGAGCCAGTGACAGGACATACTAAGGAAATAGTACAAACTTTCTGGGCTTTATCTAAAGCTTTAGCTGATGCTCGTCATTATCCGTCAATAGATTGGAATGATAGTTTTTCTGAAGGGGTGAATACCGCGCAACAATGGTGGGCAGAAAATATTGATAATCGTTGGCAAGCATACCGCAATGAGGCACTAGAATTATTGGCTCAAGCTGATGAATTAGAAAGGATTGTTAATTTGGTTGGTCCAGAAGCCCTATCCTCCGCTCAACGCTGGGTATTAGAGGGTGCTAGTCTAATTCGTGAAGGAGTATTACAACAAAGTGCGGTAGATGAAGTTGATAGTTTTTGTTCTCCAGAAAAGCAAATGCGTTTACTGAGTTTAATGTTAGAAATTTATCATCAAGGTTTAACACTAATTGAGGCGGGAATTCCGGTGCAACAATTGTCTGAATTGGCTATATTGACACGAGCAAAACGGGTTAAATCGGAGTTTAGTAGTGCAGAACTGGATAAATTTAATGAATTTGAATCAGAAATTAAGGGGGCGTTTGATAAGATTAGGGTGGATTATGGGCGTTGAGATTAGATTTTGGAATCTAACTCAAAAATTGAAACGAAGCTAAAAACCTCCGAGGTTTTGAAAACCTCGGAGGTTTAGCTACGCTTACTTCGTTTAAACTGAAACTCACACGAAGCTAAAAACCTCCGAGGTTTTGAAAACCTCGGAGGTTTAGCTACGCTTACTTCGTTTAAACTGAAACTCAAACGAAGCCAAAAACCTCCGAGGTTTTGAAAACCTCGGAGGTTTAGCTACGCTTACTTCAGAAACTCAAACGAAGCCAAAAACCTCCGAGGTTTTGAAAACCTCGGAGGTTTAGCTACGCTTACTTCGTTTAAACTGAAATTATGTTTCAGAAAAACTACTATTGTTGGGCAGCAAAGAAATTCAAGAGCTTCTCAATATCACCCTCTTTCAATTTCTTAAACACTTTTGCCATTTTAGCTTCTTGTACTCGCGTACCGTCTTTAAAGTAACTTAGCTGTTTTTGCAGATAATGTCTGGATTGCCCAGCTAAAATACCCGCATCATCATCAGCATCACTGCCATTATGGCTATGACAGGTTTTACAATTATCTTTGTAAAGCCTTTCACCTTGTTTAGCTAAATTGGCATCAAAGCTTTGCTTCCGTGATTCAAAATCTTGACTAGCAAAATAATCGGATATAGCAATTATTTCAGCATCACTCAGTTGCTTAGTGATCGCTTGCATATCAGTTTCATCATGTCCCTTAGCCTTGAATTTTTCACTTGGTCTGTCACCATTTTTGTAATCCATCATGGTTTCAGTTAAGTAGGAACTCGATAAACCAGCTATATTGGGTACTTCGTCATAACTACTATTACCGTACTTGCCATGACAAGCTTTGCAATTTTCTGTTGCTAGTTTGGCACCATCCAATTTTTTGGCAGCTTGGCGAAGCTTAACCATTTCGGCCTTAGCTTTAGCTTCTGCACGGGCTTCTTCGATGTCTTCCTGGCTTCTTTGTCTCAGTTTAGAATAATCATACGGACCAACTGGCTTCTGCTCAAAAGGTTGGGCAAAGAAGTTGAGAAGCTTGTTAATATCGTCTTCAGTTAATCTGTGAAGCACTTGAGCCATTTTTTCATCTGATACTCGTGTTCCTTGCTTAATGTAATATAGCTGTTTGGCTAGATAATCTTTTGATTGTCCAGCTAAGATACCAGAATCATCGCTAGGATCACTGCCATTCTTGCTATGACAGGTTTTACAATAGCTTTTGTAAAGCCTTTCACCTTGTTTAGCTAAATTAGCATCAAATTTTTGTTGCCGTGGTTGAAATTCTTGACCAGCAAAATAATTAGCTATCGCAATAAGTTCAGCTTCGTTGAGTTGCTTAGTGACAGCTTTCATATCGGTCTCATCATGTCCCTTAGCCTTGAATTTTTCACTGGGTCTATCACCATTTTTGTAATCATTCAAGGTTTCAGTCAAGTAAGCACTTGATAAACCAGCTATATTAGGTACCTTGTTATAACTGCTATTACCGTCCTTACCATGACAAACTTGGCAATTGTCTTGAGCTAATTTAGCTCCATCCAATTTAGCAGCAATTTCAAGAAGTTTTTTCTTATTGGCGGCTTTTTCTTGTTCTAGAGCTTTTTCAGCTTTAGCTAGAGCTGTTTCTACTTTTGCCTTAGCTGTTTCTACTTCTATACAAGCATCTTTATTGGTTTTCTCTACTTCTTTAGCCTGAGCTTCCTCAGTTGTAGCTGTTGTTTTTGCGATTGATACAACAGGTGGTAATACTACTGCTGTCGTCGCTGCTGGAGTTGTTGTCTCCTGTGGCATTGATTGAGTAGTAGTTGGTTCACTTGGAGTACCAGGAACAATTGGTCCCTCATGTTGGGCAAAGAAATGAAGAATCTTATTCAGATCGCCAGGTTTCAATTTCTTTAAGGCTATTGCCATCTTCTTATCTTGAGTTCGTTTACCTTCTTTAAAGTATTTTAGTTGTTCCTGAAGATAAGACATGGATTGTCCACCTAAGATACCTGCATCATCGCTAGGTTCAGTACCATTTTCGCTATGGCATTTCTCACAATATCTTTTATATAGCCTCTTTCCTTTTTTGGCTAATTTAGCATCAAAATATTGTGGCCGTTTTTTAAATTCTTGAGCTGCAAAATGATCAGCTAACTTAGCCAATTGGTCATCGCTGAGCTTTTCAGTGATAGCCTTCATGTTGGTTGGATTATATCCCTGAGCTTGAAACATTTCACTGGGTCTGTCACCAGTTTTGTAATCTTTCATTGCTTCAGTGAAGTAAAAAGTTGAATACCCAGCAATACTAGGAACTTCATCATAATGACTATTGCCGTCCTTGCCATGACAAACAGCGCACATTTTATCTGCTAAAGTAGCACCATCCCAATTTGCATCTATTGTAGCAGGAATAACGTTTTTCGCATTTGGATCCATTTTAAAAGTATGGGGTTTTGCAACTATAGGTGTAACTGCTGCTGGTGTGTTAGGTTTTTCAGTCTTGGTTGCAGCTGCTGCTTCAGTTTCTTCAGTTTCTTCATCTTCCACATCTTCATCTTCTGGATTTACAGGTTCTTCATGAGCAATACCTTTATGGCAATCAATACAGGTTTTTTGTGCTATTTCAAGCAATTCTGAAGGTGGATCATTAAGAGCAGCTACTTTATCGCGTGCCTCTTTGATTCGTCTATGCTGTTTCGCAGCAGAACGACTTTGCTTCTCAAAATCCATATGATCAAAAGAATGGCATTTTTGGCATTCGCGTGAATCTGTAGCTTTCATTTTCGCCCAAACTGCATTAGCCATCTCCCAGCGATGTTCCTCAAATTTCTCGCGAGTATCAATAGTCCCTAAAATTTCATGCCAAACATCTTTCGCAGCCATTAATTTAGCCCAAAGTAATGGCCCAAGATCATGTGGTACATGACAATCGTGACAACCGGCACTTACCCCAGAATGATTACTATAATGGATCCTTTGTTTCATTTCCATTAGGTTATTCTGCATAGAATGGCAAGAAGTACAAAACTCGGTTCGATTAGTATAGCTTAGGGCGGTGCTAAAAATTAAAGAGAAAATAATCCCACCGAGAAACATTATCCCTACAAGTATCAAGATGGTACGACCCGATAATTGTTTGTCACTCTTTAAGAATGTTTTTATTTTTTCTAGTATTTTCATTTGCTCCTCATTTGTTATAATGACTCAGAATTTTCAGGATTTTAGAAAATACAAGTTATAAGAAATAAGTACCGAACCATGAATTTTAAGATATATTGGAGTCCAAAGCTTTAGCTTTAGCTTACTTCGTTTCGCTTACTTCATTTGGATTTGGGCGACAAGCCAAAGCTAAAGCTTTGGACTCCAAGTTCTTCGATAATTTGTGATTCACTACTTAAGTTTGATTATAATTTTGAAAATTCTGAAATTTTTGAATACTATAGTATTTCATTTCAATATTTTGGCCAAAAAACTCCAAGGTTTTCAAAACCTCGGAGGTTTAAACTAAAATTATTTTTCTGAAATACTATACAAAATCTATTCTGTAAGAAAAAGCCCCCACTGAATTACAGTGAAGGCTTTATAAGGCAAGGGCTAACTAAATATTTATTAGCCTAAATTCCAAGTCCTACTTATCGGTGTGTCCACCATATCTTTTGATGAAGGCTTCCCGTTGCTTCATTCTTAGCTCCATAACTTCCTTCGATTCCTTGCCACTGTAGAATTTGTGACCAGTACTCTTCACTTTCTCTCCTGTTATTACATCTGTGACAATAAACTCATCACTGACGACTTGATCATAGATCTTCTTCAGATTTTCAGCAGCGGCCTTTCTCTGAGGGTCTTTAGAATCAATATTCTCTTCGATTAATTTTTCAATTTCTGGAAGATATTTACCATACCAATGTTTACCAACTTCATAATTACCATGCCACTGTGTCCAGTCAGGACCCATCATAGAAGCACCATGGCGAGAACGACGACCTTCATGATGCCAAATTTCAAACCAAATAAAATCTATATGATTGGCGAATTTAGCCTTTCTTTTGAGAAGTGGTTTGGCAGCATTATATAATGCTAATCCTGGTTGACCGAACTTATTATTATATAGTCTGATCTGACCATCATATTGAGTATAAAAGCCCTCAATGAAATCACTATTGTGGCATGAGCTACATACTGATTTCATATTATCACGACGTGTTTCCCAATCAACATCAGCACCTTTTAAACCCATTTTAGCATCAGTTTTTTCAGGACGAATGGAAATTGCTGGACGGTTATTCCAAGAAATACGCATACCTACATCATGTGTCACTGGAAGGTCTTTAGTTGCGCTCATATGACATGTAGCACAAGTTGGAGCGGCATCATAGTCTTCACCTGCAATCCATTTAGACCGATCCATATTCATTTTATCCTTATTAGCATAGTAGGCAATACCATGCTTGGATTCATAATAAATTTCTTCTTGGGGATGATCTGGACCCATGTGACATTTACCGCAGTTTTCAGGATTACGGGATTGTTCTACAGAGAATTTATGACGGGAATGACAAGCTGTACAGGATCCCCTCGATTTGTCAGGGTTAATACGGCCAATACCAGTATTAGGCCAAGTAGCAGGATCTAAGGCACCATCATCCAATACTTTCACTTCAGAACCATGACATTGCCAACAGCCATTTACAACTGCCGCAGAAACACCATGAGGAAAAGCTTCAGTCTTAAATTCACGATTACCTTCCACTACATCAGCTAACAGGTTATCTAAAGAACCAATAATGCGTCCACCTTGAGCATGATGGGAGGCTTGATATTCTGCCACCTCTTTTTCGTGGCAATTTGAACA
>JALWSU010000096.1 GCA_026993485.1 Thiotrichaceae bacterium
GCAACTAGCAGGTGTACCAAAAGGACTTTGCCAGTTCGTAAGATCAGACCAATTACCAGAATTACCAATCCAATGATAACCAGTTCCTAATAAAGATGGTGTAGTCGACCAACCAGTTGTAGTGTTAAATGTGTTTGAATTTAAAGCAGAATTGTATTTTGGAGCTTTGAATAAAGTTGAACTCGAAAAAATAAAACGACATCTCTCAGGAATTGATTGTATTCCACTTAACAGAGCTATATCACAACAATTTATTCAACTAATGGAAACATATTCGTTGAGTCATAAATTGAGTATTCCAGATGCGATAATTGCTGCGACTGCCTTGGTTCAAAAAATAGACTTATATACACAGAATATAAAGGACTTTCGTTTTATTGCTAATCTATCTCTTTACCAAACTGTCAGCTATTAAATCACAAATTATGTTTACTTGTTTCCAAGCAGGAATTTCATTGCAATTGATTAAGTTCAGGCTATTTTGTCCAAAGCTAAAGCTTTGGACTCCAATTTTGCAATTTCAAGGAACAAAACTATATGGAAGACACCCTAAAACGTTTACTCTCTGTAGAATTAGAAGCTGAGCAGCTAGTTGAAAAGGCACAAGCTGAGCGGGAACAAATTATTCAGCAGGCTTTAGACAAAGCTCATCAGGCTGAACAGGAGTTTCAAGCAACAATCCCAAAATTACAGGCTAGTTATTTAGAAAAAGCTGAACAGCGTGCTGAGCAAAGTATTATCGCACTCAAAAAGCGGTATGCAGATAAACAAGAATATTTGCGTAAACTTGCAAAAGACAATCAACAACAAGCTTTAGATGCTGCCGTTAAGTTACTGATGCAGGTAGGAAAAGTATGATAAACCAATATGCTTATCTAAATGCTCGCGTTTCAATCTTAGCTGGGCGTTTATTCCCAGAAGCTGAATTAATGGCTTTGTTAAATCAGCCTTTGAGTTCTATTACTGGAGAAGATTTAGATGCTGATCATTCTGTAATTGAACAAGCTTGGTTGATGCGAATGTTAGCAGATTTTCAAGTGCTAGTACGTCCATTATCTGGGAGAGTGCGGGATTTATTTTTATATTGGTTTCATAAACGTGATATTGCAAATATTAAAACTATTATACGCGGTAAGCTTGCGAAATTAAATGCTGCGGCAATTTCTAAGCAACTATTAGAATTAGGTAATCTCAGCGCATTACCTATTCAAGAACTATTACGAACTGAAGATATTGGGGAACTACTTCGATATTTAGAAACAACCCCTTATGCTAGTATTGCTCGACAAGCTCGGCGTGTTTATGAAAAGGAGCATCAAATTTATTCTTTAGATGCTGCTATTGATAGGCATTATTTATTAGGATTTGTACAACGAGTTCAAGCGATTGAAAATCGGGAATTACAACATTTTTTGCCGCTAATTCAGATAATTATGGATTATTTTAATTTAATTTGGTTACTCCGTTATCGCTTTGCTTATCAACTATCAGCGGCAGAAACTTATTATTTGCTAGTTCCGAAATCCTCTCGACTTAATCGCCGAGTTTTACAAACTTTAGTCGAACTCAATAATTTTGCAGAAGTTTTAACTCAGTTACCTGAGCCACTTTATAGTTTATTACTTGATGCTGAAAATATTTTGACTGTAGAAAAACGACTAATAATGGAAATTCAACGAATTGCTCAATTAACTTTAACCTTGCATCATTTTAGTTTAGCTAAAGCATTTGCTTATGTATTATTGCGTGAACTAGAACTACGACGAATTATGGCAATTGTAAAGGGTAAGCAATTGAATTTAAAAGATGATATTATTTTGTCGGGGATGACAAGCCCAATTTTGTAGGTAAAACCAAACCTGCCAGGTTTTTAAAACCTGGCAGGT
>JALWSU010000097.1 GCA_026993485.1 Thiotrichaceae bacterium
GAATTATAGCTAGTAAGGTTATTGAAAATGTCGCATGTGGCTGACTTAGAAAAATACGCGCAATGCTCATGATAATGGCTCCACAGTTCCTAACGATTCAAGTCTCCCACCTAGCACATTTTTTTCCCAAAGCTCACCTAAACTATAGTCCTCAAGCCAATGAATTAAATCCTCACTATTTAAGCTTTTAAATAATGACTGTTCATTTTCCCTTTCAATAACGATTATATCTTCTGGTTGAAATTGGTTAACCAGTGTTACTGACTGAGTGGAGGCAATAATTTGAGTTTTGGTAGCGGCACTTTGCATAATCCCTGCTAGAACACTGATAGCATACGGATGTAGTCCTAATTCGGGTTCATCTAATAATATAGTTGTTGGCAACTCTGGTTGCAGTAATAAAGTTGCCAAGCCTATAAATCGTAAAGTTCCATCAGAAAATGTATGTGCATTAAAATAACGGTCTGAACCAATATGCTGCCATTCTAATTGAATCTTTTCAGGATTTAAGCGCGAGGGTTGAAGCCGAAAATCTTCAAAAAATGGAGCTACAAGACGAACAGCCTCAACAATATTTTGGTAATTAAATGGATAGCGTTTTTTGAGCAAATAAAGAAAGGCGGCTAAATTAGAGGCATCTGCTCTTAAAAAAAAATTATCATGCAAATCGCCTTGTTGTCTCATCTTAGCAGTGCTTGTAGTATCATGAAAATGATAGAGTTGCCAATTTTTTAAATAGTTGAGGACAATTTGTGTCACCGAATTGTTTTGCTGATGTAGCTCACTTTCACGATAGCCTCCATAATTGATTAAAAATGGCTTATCTGTATTGAAACCAGTTTCTTCGGCAAAAATAAGTGTATCATTTTGGGCGGGAATCAGTGTACATTGATACTCAATTAGTTCTCCTGATTGGTTTTTAAATTGCAATTTTAGGTGCAGTTCGGAGGTTATTTTTTGACCAAAATAGAGAATATCGTCAGCTCCTCCTTCGCGCCCTACCCATAATTGCAGTTTTTTCTCAACGATGGCATTAACTAAGCTTAATGCTTTGAGAAAATTAGACTTACCAGCACCATTAGCACCAATAAGTAAATTCAAGCCATGTAATCGTAAACCTTCTAAGGTTTGAATTGATTTAAAACCTTTAATAGTAATTTGATCTAAATAAATCATGACAACGGCTCCGCTTCAATATAAAGAGGATCACCATCTTTCAAATGCAACAACATACTGCGATGAGCCACAACTACCTTATCTCCTGCCCGTAACCCATTCGTCGCAATAGCAAGATTATCGCTGGCATCTAAGCGAATCCTGACATGAATGCGTTTTAAATGCCATTTTTTATCCTTCGTTTGTACAGCTTTAAATAAAAAACCTCCTTTTGCCGTTTTTATCACCGATTGACGTGGCACGATTAAAGCCCCTTTAACTTGTTCTAGCACAACTTTTGCGCTAATTCTCGCACCACTAGGTAAATGAAACGACATTCTAGGTAAATCTGCCTCAGCAGTACCAAGTGCGTGAGCATCTAAAATTGGAAAAATTCGATTAATACGAATACTTGCTTGCTGTTTGCCATGTTTAAGTAAAACTATTGTACCTCGATGCACTTGTTCTAAAATACTTTGGGGTAGTTTAACTTGTAGACGTGCGCCACTATCTACTGTTAAGCGATATAATGGTTTCCCAGGTTGGGCAACATCTCCTGTTTCAGTCAAACGCGCCGCAATTAGAGCAGTTCGTGGTGAATAGATTTTGCTATAACCAATGCGAACATCTAAAGTTGCAATTTGCTGGATTAGGCTTTTAACCTGCTCCTTAGCTGCCTCTGCGGCGGTGCGTTTCGATTCAACAACTTCCTTTGCAATTAATTTCCGA
>JALWSU010000098.1 GCA_026993485.1 Thiotrichaceae bacterium
TGGCTAAATCGCCAAACAACTTCTCAAATTCATCAGCTTTGGCTATGTCGTAGTAATTTTCTAGCATGGATATGAGTAAGCTTTTGCCAAAGCGTCTGGGGCGTAAAAAGAGTAATTGATCACCTGCATCTTCAATCAGACGAATATGAGCGGTTCTGTCTACATAAAATAATTTTTCAGTTCTGATTCTATGGAAATCACTGATTCCATAAGGAAATTTTTTCATATTGTTGGCTCTCCTATAAATGAGTAAAATAGTATCAACTTCCCAAAAAAAAGGGCAACCATAATGGATTACCCTTATTTATTAGAGATTACTCGTTCCCAAGAACCAGCGCATTCTCTTATACATAATTAAGTAACAAATTGATTTTATTTATATACTTTCTTAGTCCTGTCAGTAAGCATAGCTAAGCAAGCGAAGCGTACTGACAAATTTGACTTGTGTATAAGTGCGCTCCAGCGTGGGAACGAGAGTGCGTAACATCAGCAACTAATTTGCTGATTTTAGCAGTGGCTTTAGGTACTGTTTTTTCACAAACTCTCCAATCAATTTCGGTTCCAAGGGAAATTCAACAAACTCATTTTGTTCGATACTGGCGATTATTTCTTGAGCGGGTATTGCAAAATTCAGTCCTTCTATACCAGTTTTGCTGACTTTCGATACCATAATACCAATCAATCGCCCCTTGTCATCAATTAAAGGCCCGCCAGAATTTCCCGGATTTACCGCTGTATCGGTTTGTATTAGTTGATAAGATGCTCCTAAATCTGATGTAGTTTTTCTAAAAGCTGAAATAATTCCTGATGTGAAAGTGAAATTGAGTCCCGATGGATGCCCCATTGCATAAACTTTGGTGCCTTGTTGGGGCTGGCTTTGACTTAAACTCAGTGTAGGATATTCTCCTACATCTTTCTGTTTAATATAGATTAATGCTAAATCCTTTAATTTAGAATCAACTAAAACTTTACTCACTTTTACCCAATCATTCGTTTTAGCTGTTTTAACCTCTAAATCATATTCCTCAATTTCAGGGGTTAATAAATCTGAGTCATAGATTTCCTTAAATGCTAGCAAATGTAAATTAGTTAAAATTACATAATAATCATTTTGTTTGTCAATAATAACGCCGGAGCCATACCAATTTAAAGAATCATTTAATATCAAATCTTTTTCTTTAAAAAATCCTCTTATCTTAACAGTTGATTGTTTGGTTATTTTCGCCAAGCTAACAGCATTTTGTTTTTCATACAGATAGTAAAGAATAAAAAAACTAATAATGAAGGCAAAATATAACATTGTTTACTAGATATTTAGCCGTGCATGTGCATGTGCATGTGCATGTACTGTTTACCAAATAAAATAAACAAACCAAATAAGATAACTATTGCACCTGCAATACGACGTACCAGTATTTTTTGGGCAAATCGTGTTAACCATTGCGCCGTTACTCCGAGAGTAAATAACATGGGTAATGTGCCAATTCCAAAGGCTAACATTAATAAACCTCCATGCAAGGCGCTACCTGATGTTAGCGAAACAGCTAAAATACTATAAACTAATCCACAAGGTAGCCATCCCCAAATTAAACCCAATCCTAATGCCTGTAACGGATTTTTCACTGGTAAAAATCGTCGCCCTAAAGGTTCAATTTTACGCCAAACGTATGAGCCGACTTTTTCTAATTTGATTAAAATTTGCCACCAGCCGCCTATATACAAGCCCAAGGCTATCATAAAGAATCCCGAAACCCACATTGCTACAACACGAGGATTATCCATTGGTAAAACTTCTGCGAAATTTGCGCCTATATATCCCGCTAAGATTCCTGCAATTGTGTAACTTGCAATACGCCCTATATTATAGCCAAATAAATAGGGCAATAAGCGCAGATAAGATTGATGCACTTCCTTGGGTAAACTCATTGTTAATGCACCAACAATCCCGCCACACATACCAATACAATGCACTGATCCTAATAGCCCTGCTATAAATGCTGATAAAAAAGTTAATTCAATCATGTTATTATATTATATCCTTATTTCGTTTTAATTTGTCATTATAACTTAAATAATCATTGACATATAGAATTTTTTAGAGAATTTTTTGTAAAATTTGGAGTTCAAAAAAACTATGTTTAAACCGCTCCCCTTATATATAGGGTTGCGCTATACCCGCGCAAAACGCCGTAATCATTTTATTTCTTTTATTTCATTAAGTTCTATGCTTGGCATTGCGCTGGGTGTGACAGCTTTGATTACTGTATTATCAGTAATGAATGGTTTTGAAAAAGAATTACGCAATCGCATGTTAGGCATGTCATCGCATGTTGTGGTAGGAACTTTTGAGAATTATTGGCTTGATTGGCAAAATTTGGCGCAATCTATCCGCAAAAAGCCCCATGTCATCGGGGTTGCTCCCTTTATACAAGGGCAGGGAATGTTGACGATGCAAAAACAGGTTGAAGGTGTATTTTTACAAGGTATTGCGCCTAAAATTGAGCCAGAAGTTTCTCAAGTAAAAGATAAAATGGTATCTGGCAGCTTAGATAATCTAAAATCGGGCAAATTTGGTATTATTTTAGGAGAAGAACTTGCCCGAAAACTTGGACATCTCAGCATTGGGCAAAAAGTCACTGTGATTGTACCACAAGCTTCTGTCACACCAGTTGGTGTTTTGCCCCGAATGAAGCGTTTTACGGTACAAGGGATTTTTCGTGTTGGTATGCATGAATTTGATAGCGGTTTAGCCTTATTACATATTGATGATGCTGCTCGATTATTAAGAATGCCAGTAGGTAGTATTAGCGGCTTAAATATTAAATTAGATGATATGTTTCTCGCTAAATCATTTAATCGTGAACTACAAAGCGAATTACCCTTTAATAATAATAGCTACGATTGGACTTATCGCCATAAGAATTTTTTTGAAGCGATAAAAATGGAAAAAACCGTGATGTTTATTATTTTAGCCTTAATTGTCGCTGTGGCTGCTTTTAATATTGTGTCTACTCTAGTTATGGTGGTGACGGATAAACAGGCTGATATTGCTATATTGCGAACCTTGGGCGCAACGCCTCGCATGGTTATGAATATTTTCATGGTACAAGGTAGCTTAATTGGCTTTTTTGGTACTCTATTAGGATTAATCGGTGGCATAAGTTTAGCCTTGAATATTGAAACAATTGTACCTGCGATTGAAAACTTATGGGGCATTCAAATTTTATCTCCTGATATTTATTATATCAGCGAATTACCTTCTGATTTACGCTGGCTTGATGTTTACAAAATTACGGCTTTTTCTTTAATAATTAGTTTGTTAGCTACACTTTATCCGGCATGGCGTGCTTCACGCACTCAACCTGCGGAGGCATTGCGTTATGAATAAAGAGAAAGAAATAGTATTAACATGTAAAAATGTGCAAAAACAGTTTGAAGAAGGTGAACTATCAGTTGAAGTCTTACGGGGTATTGATTTAAATATCGTTGCTGGTGAACAAGTTGCAATTGTGGGCAGTTCAGGCTCTGGCAAAAGTACCTTATTACACTTATTGGGAGGATTGGATAATCCAACTAAGGGAGAAATCTCAATTCTTGGGCAGCCAATTAATCAATTAAATCCGGCACAACGGGGTATTTGGCGTAACAAATATTTAGGCTTTGTTTATCAGTTCCACCACTTATTACCTGAATTTACTGCCTTAGAAAATGTGGCAATGCCTTTATTAATTCGTGGTTTATCGCCAGCCGAAGCAGAAGAAAAAGCAGTTCAAATGCTAAGCAAAGTCGGCTTAGAACAACGTTTAAAACATAAACCTAGTGAACTTTCAGGCGGAGAGCGACAACGAGCAGCCGTAGCACGAGCCTTAGTAACCGATCCAAAATGTGTCTTAGCCGATGAACCTACAGGGAATTTAGATCATCGTACCGCAGAACAAGTTTATGAGCGTATGCTGGAATTGAATCAATCTATTGGCACTAGCTTAATATTAGTAACCCATGATTCTAGCCTAGCCGCGCGTATGGATAGAACCTTGCGTCTAATTGATGGAGTATTGGAAGAAGAGTAATTCTTCTTCACATCTTACTTGGAGCTTTGGACTCTTGTTGAAATGACAAAAGCTAAAATTACAATAGTTCGGACAGTTTTTTAAGCTTGTCATTTCGACGATAGGATAAATCTTTAATTATCAAGCCGTTAATATTTATCAATATTTATCCTTACGTCGAAACCGAAATGACAATAAGAGTTTTATTTTAAAATAAAAAAGTTGTAAAAAATATCCGAACTATTGAAATTATAAAGTTGCAAAGTCTAGTTAGATTCAATTTGATAAAACCAAAGAAAATCATTTATGTTTAATTATCAACCCTTAAGTCACCCATTTGAATTACCCGTTCAAAAATTATTAGTTCATTGTGTTACTGATAAACCAATTTTTTTACCCCCACATGAAGGTTCTACCCCAGGTACTACTTTAGCGGGAGCCTTTGGTAGCGCACTTTGGACAACTATTTGTCCGAATAACCCTCCTTGTATTCAGCAGCAAAAAGAAGGAGATTTACATTGCGAAAAACCTGATGACTGTATTTTACCTTGGTTATATAAACCTTATTCAGAAGTACAGCATAGAAATTTTGCACGTCCAGTGCTATTACGAGCAGCAGAATTAGAAAACCTCGAACCCGTTAAACGCTTTACCATAGAAGTTACCCTTTGGGGACGACATGCAATAGCGGCTCAAAAAGAAGTTATAGCCACATTGAAAAAAATGGGAGAATTGGGATTAAATAGCGAGAAAAAGCTAGTTTATTTTGCCATTGCCAAAATTGAATCTGCTCCAGCTTTGACATTAACAGAAAAAATTAAAGACTTACCAAAAAAACCACATTCTATATTATTAGAATTTCAAACACCCTTTTTGCATCAAGAAAAAACTTCAAAAGGAAAACGCTATTTTCACACAGAGCTTAACTTACCAATTGTTAATATTCTCGGTAATGTAGCATATAACCTCGTTGCATGGGACATAGAAGATCGAAAGATTGGCGAAGAATTGGATCAGAAACAACGTCATAGCTTAGCACGAGATGCTAGAGATGTTGCATGGCAAGCAGCAAAAGGACTTACTATTGTCCGATCTCATTTATCGCCAGTATCTATAGGTAAACGTTTTTCGCGTACGAATCGACAAAATATGTCATTAGAAGGCTTTGTTGGCTTAGTCGAACTCAGCGGAGAATTGGAAACAGCAATACCTTGGTTACAAGTACTAGCTTTAATAGGTGGAGGACAAAAACGGTCGATGGGATTTGGGGCAGTGCAAATGTGGATGAATTTATAAGACAGAATTTTTGTAGCCTCGTTGCTTGAGCAGCGAGGCTAAAAGCTAAAGTCTACTAAAGGGAACTAAAATTTAGGGTTCTGGCCAAAAATCCTTATTCATGACATCTTCAAACTTATAAGGACAAGTTTTTGGGAAAGTATTTTGTGGCAAATCGGTTTCTACCGAAGCCCGAATAATAGCATCTGCGTAGCTTTCAGCGATTGCATTTGGCACTTTAGGTTTTAAGCTGGGATTTTTTCTGAGAAGTTTTGCTAAAGCTAATCTTTGCTCAACAATCGTAATTCGCCAGCTCTTGCTTCTATGGGAAGGTTGATATTGCCATTTGAGTAGGTGCATTAACAAAATTTCCAGTCGGCTTTCCAATGCCCTTGCAATGCTTTTACCCATTTCTTCTATTTCCTCGACAATATTATCCATATCTGTCTCGCTAAATTTTCCTGAGTGGAGAAAATTTACTTGTTGATTAATCCAACCATAAAAATCAGTCTCATATAATGACTCACCCATGAATTTGCTCCTTAAAATGGTAGTCGAGTTGTTGCCAAATAATTTGCGCCCATTGTCTGAAGCTTGATTTTATAGCATTGCCCGATTTAGTTAAGCACATTTACGCTCCAAACCTAGGTGTATTTTATGCAATCGGTTAACGCTATAATACTTCAAACATCCGTTCCAAAGCTTGCTTCGCCTGTGAAGCTACTTCGGGTAATACTTTAATTTGATTGACAATCTTACCTGCTACTAAATTCTCTAATGCCCATAATAAGTGTTGTGAATCAATACGATACATAGTTGAACAGGGGCAAACCTTTGGTGCCATATAATGCACAACTTTGCCCTCAGATTTGCTTTCTTCCTTGAGGCGATTGACTAAGTTAATTTCTGTACCTATTAACCAAGTGCTGCCCTTTGGAGAGTCTTTTACAGTTTTGATGATATATTCGGTTGAACCGACTTCGTCCGATTTTTGACAAACTTCAAAAGGAGCTTCTGGGTGTGAAATAACTTTGCCCTCTGGAAAAATTGCACGGAAATGATCAATATGTTCAGGCATAAATTGTTGATGTACTGAGCAAAAGCCATCCCATAGTATCATTTTGGCAGATTTTATTTGTTCTGCACTTAAACCGCCATTAGGTTTATCAAAGTCCCAGACTAGCATTTCTTCTAATGGGATTCCCATTCTATAGCCAGTATTACGTCCTAAATGTTGATCTGGAAAAAATAATACTTTTTCGCGTTGGCTAAATGCCCATTCTAAAACATAGCGTGCATTAGTAGAGGTACATACTATACCGCCGTGGCTGCCACAAAAGGCTTTTAAGTTGGCATCAGAATTTATATAAGTAATGGGGGTAATGTCTTCATCAGGATTAAGAATTGTTGAGAGTTCCTGCCATGCACGTTCAACTTTTTTCAAGTTCGCCATATCCGCCATTGAACAGCCTGCGGTTAAATCTGGTAAAATTGCAATTTGTTCGGGTTTTGATAATATATCGGCGACTTCTGCCATAAAGTGTACGCCGCAAAAAACTATATATTCTGCCCCTGATTGAGCAGCTTGACGGGATAGTTTTAAGGAATCTCCTGTATAATCAGCATGTTTAAAGACATCATCACGTTGATAATGATGTCCAAGAATAACTAAACGTTTGCCAAGTGCAGCTTTAGCGGCAATGATGCGCGGTTCACATTCGGCATCGCTTAGGGATGTAAATTGTTCTATAGGAAGCATAATTGTTTTAGTAGTTTGGTTCTGAATGACTGGTTTGTGTTTATTGACGGTGCTTAGTATAGTAGTAATCCCATGATTGGTAAAAACCTATAGTATTTCAGAAAAATAATTTAAGTCTAAACCTCTGAGCCTCACAGGGCAACCACAAGGGATTGGCCTTGTGTAGGGGCAATCCCTTGTGGTTGCCCTGCGCTGGAGCGTGAGAACGAGAGTGCGTAACATCAGTAATAAAATATTAGTATCAAGAACAATCTTCAGCCTATTCATTCAACCATTTCTCCATTTTTTGCTGAGAGAAATTTTTTTCATCCCAAATTTTATCGGCTTCATGAATGGCTTTATTGGCAAAAAAATTAGCTAGGAGAATTTTTAGTTCATTTAATTCATCTACTGGTATATCCGTTGAATAGAAATCTAAGATTTCCTTTTGTAGATTACTCAAGGGATTAGCTAACATGTTTTTTTATTTCTCAGAAAATTGTCTGAATCATAATTTAACTAGAAATCCTACAATCCTGCAAATTCTGATTCAGACAAATAAATTTTAAGGTATCGGCACCGCCTCAATCAATTGACTAACTAAAATATCAGTATTTTGCTGTTCTGCAACTAGCCGATGTCCAACAACG